>CAYVDX010000067.1:0-10637 GCA_964450485.1 uncultured Calditrichaceae bacterium | reverse complement strand
AGCGGTCAGCGGTCAGCGGTCAGCGGTCAGCGGTCAGCTTTTAGCGGTCAGCTTTCAGCGGTTAGCTTTCAGCGGTCAGCGGTCAGCGGTCAGCTTTTAGCGGTCAGCTTTTAGCGGTCAGCTTTTAGCGGTCAGCTTTTAGTTTCGAGTTTCGAGTTTCAAATTTCATTTTCCAAAATCAAAATCAATGCCGTCGCTTGTCCAGCGTTTGCGAACTTTTACGGTGTCGCGGTAGAGCAAAAACGGTTCGGCAAATTGGAACGGATCGCTTTGACCGGCGTCGTATTTCCCATTTTTATTGACATCGATCATCGCTTTTAAATGATAAAAACCATCCGGCAGAAAAACAAGCTGATACGGCACATTCACCGGCGTTATCACGGAATATCTTTCGTCGCCGCGCAATGCTTTTGCTTCGATGATCGCCTGTTCCCAATCTGCACGGCCGGCGCGCACGGTTCCGCTGATTTCGCCCAATTCAGAGAACTCATAGGTTGTAAAATGCGATACAATGAGTGAATCACCAAAAGGGATTTCAAAAACACTCCGTATTTTGCGCAAATCCAAACGAATGGTGTAAATTGCCCCTTTCTCAAATGACCGCGTCGGCTCAAATTTCGGTTGCAAGCGCGAATAAAACCGCCATTTTCCAGGGACAATTTGGCTGTCGGCGCTTTGTAATTGAAAATTTGCGCGCAGCGAAGCGCTGTCCACCGGTTGGGAAAAATCAAACACGATTGGCGCTTCGTAACGGATATTTTTTTCGCCATCCCTCGGATTAATCGAAATCAAGCGCGTTTTTAAGGTATCCGGCTGTGGTTTGCCGGTAAAGCGAAAACGAAGCAATTTTCGTTCCGCGGCAACATTGCCGCTGACATCCTGAACCGAATCAATGCCGCCAAGATAGCGCGTGTTTTTCTGTGGTTCAGTGAAAATAAATAATCGCGTGGATTCCTTCGGATCAATCGTTTTCGCCAGCACTTTCAACTGTTTTTTTTGGGCGCTATCCACAATCGCGATGTGGAATGTTTGCGCCAATTTTACCGGCTCGCTGAAATAAATTTCCACCAGGTTTTCACGCATGGCGCGCGCGCGAAGGATTTTTGGCGCGCTGCTATCTTCGCGGGTCAGGGTAAAATTGATATTCGAAACCGACAGATTCGCGGAATCTAATAGCACATCTTTTGCGGGAATGCCGATTTGATCGGTTTGCAGCGTGTAAAGCCGATCCCGGTTTTCATCAAGCAGCGCGTACACCCGGTAATCGCCGGGACGAAGATATTTGATCTGGTATTTCCCCGTTTTGCTGACCTGGGTGTAATAGCGCGGTTTCTGTTCAAAAATGGTTTTTGCGGAAAAATCATCCGTCAGCGGGTAGGCATAAATGTATGCGCCGACTGATTTTTCTCCCACAATTCTGCCGGAGATTTCCCCGTGATCAATGGTCGGGCCGCTGGAGAATGTCAGCAAAATCGGCGCGCTGAGACGGTTACCGTGAAAATCCTTGATCTCCGTGCCAACGGTTAAAATATAGGTTTGATTTTCATCCAGCGAGTCATTTAGCGCCACGCGCATTTTTTTATTGCCCTTCCACTCGATCTCAAATCCGTTGGGCATTTCCGGCAGCATCCACACCTGGTCGCGCACGGAATTGCGGTCGATGCCTTCGTCAAAATCGATTTCGATAAAATTTAGGGAAGTAACATTCGTGGAATCCGCTGCCGGGAAGGTGCGAATGACGCGGGGCGGCGCTTTGTCCGCGGGACCACCGGAGGGCGCACGGCGCACGGCGCAGGCTTGCGTTAAAAAAACTGCCGCGCCAATCAAAAGAAGCCTTCGAATTATTTGCCAGTGCATCCGATGAATCATCAACATCCCGGGTTAAGTGAACCGTGATGCGTAATTCGTGATTTTTTCCACGCATCACGGTTCACGTATCACGTCTGTTACAAGGCAGAAATATAAACATTTTGTGTTTCCAAACCAGTGAATTTTTGTGAAGAAATCGGCGCGATTTACATCCGGACAAAAAAAGAACGATTACCAAAATAAATCGATAATCGTTCCAACGTCATTTATGATAAAGCGAAGATCAGCGAACGCGCTTTTCTTTGATCCGCGCGGCTTTTCCTTGCAAATCCCGCAAGTAATAAAGCTTGGCGCGACGCACCCGCCCGACTTTTTGAACTTCGATTTTTGCAACCCGCGGTGAATGCAACGGAAAAACCCGCTCAACGCCGATGCCATTAGAAACTTTGCGAACCGTGAATGTTGCATTTACCCCCCCGCCGCGTCTTTTGATGCACACGCCGGTAAACACCTGAATACGTTCTTTTTCGCCTTCGACAACCTTGACATGCACTGCAAGGGTATCCCCGGCTTTAAATTGAGGAATATCCGTTGTCAACTGATTTGCCGTGACGGCATGTAAAATATCCATGATATTCTTCTCCTTTCTTCAATTTTTTGATTCACTGTTTTTTATGTTCAATTCAATCGTAATTTTCGTATGCATCAATGGGATTCCTGCGTATGCAGAGGCTTCCGGTTCAACGCTTCGTCTTTTCAGCCGCTAAATCCGCAATGTATTGCCGGTAGAGTTCCGGCCGCCGCTGTTGGGTTCTCTCCAAACGCTGCCGCATCCGCCATTCGGCAATCTTTTGATGGTTCCCCGAAAGCAGCACTTCCGGCACTTTCATTCCGCGATAAATTTCCGGGCGGGTGTAATACGGGCAATCCAAAAGCCCGTTTTCAAACGAATCCGTGTTGGCGGATTCGGGATCATTCAACACGCCGGGAATCAAGCGCACCACGCTGTCGATCATCAACAACGCAGGAATTTCTCCCCCGGACAAAACGTAATCGCCGGCGGAAAATTCATCGGTCACCCAGGCGTCGATCACCCGTTGATCAATGCCTTTGTAATGCCCGCAGAGAAACAGCAAATGTGATTCTTCCGCCAATTCTCGGGCAATTTTACGAGAAAACAGCCGTCCTTGCGGAGAGGGATAAATAATTCGCTGTTTACCGCCGCTTGCCGCCGCTTTCAGCACCTGCTCAATCGCCGTAAAAAGCGGTTCCGGCTTTAGCACCATTCCCGCACCGCCGCCATAGGGCGTATCGTCGATAATGCGATGCTTGTCCGTGGTGAAATGGCGCAAATCGTGAAGATTTATCGCCAAATCAACACGGCGTTTCGCCTGTTTCAAAATGCTTTCGTTCAGCGGTTCTTCCAAAATTTTGGGAAATGCGGTGATTACGTCAATTCTCATCTATTCACCCATTCCCTCGATCAACTGAACGATCATTTTCTTGCCGGGCAAATCAATTTGCCGGATGAATTCGGAAACCGCCGGGATCAAAATTTCCGTATCCCCTTTTTGCACGAGATAAACATCATTTCCCCCGCCTTGCAAAACATCGACAAGTTCACCCACGAGAATTCCCTCGCCGTCGAACACTTGCAAACCGAGCAAATCGTGAATAAAATAGTCGCCTTCAGATAACACCACCTTTTGTTCTTCCGGCGCCCAAACGTCCTGTTTGATAAGTGTTTGTGCCATCTCCCGCGAATCGACGCCTTGCAGTTTCAGCACGACGACCTGATTGTGCAGTTGCACATCCTCAATGATAAAACCGCGCATACCGAAATCGCTTTCGATATAGACTGTTTTGAGATCAAAAAACCGTTCGGGAATTTCTGAATATGCAAATATTTTCACATATCCCTGAAGCCCGTAGGGTTGTGCAATTTTTCCAACAGCAATATAGCTCATAGCCCAGAGATTGTGTAAAATATGCGTTTTTGAATCAAACTTTATCTATCCACAACGCCGGCACTACTCCAAAATTTCGAGAACAGCGCGTTTTCCTAATTTTGCCGCGGACGCGCTCAAAAGCGTGCGTATGGCTTTGGCTGTTTGACCGCGTTTGCCAATGACTTTCCCCAAGTCACCGTCTCCGACCCGCAGTTCATACACTGTTACGCGCTCCCCTTCAACCTCTGAAACATGCACCTCTTCCGGTTTGTCCACAAGATGCTTTGCAATAAATTCCACAAATTCTTTCATCGCACAAACCTCCTTTAAGAGTAATTGCTTGGTAATTTACAACAGGACTTTCACCCCGGCTTAGTCTTCACAGTTTAACAAAACAGGTTCGCAATCCCGGAAAGCTATGCTTCCGATTGTTCGGTTTCATTTTTGGCGTCCGCTGTTTCGATCGTTTCAGTGGCTTCCGCGGGTTCCACAGCGTCCGTTGTTTCTGTTTTTTCAGTGGTCTTTGGTGTTTCAGCGGCTTCCGCGGGTTCCGGTGTTTCCACGGAATCTGCAACGCCTTCTGCTTGAGCAGGCGCAACTTTATCAGCCTTTTCCGCCTTTTTTTCAACTTCTTTTACTTTTTCTTTTTCGGGTTTTGCCTTTGCTGCTTTTTCAGCAATTTTTTGAGCTTCCAACCGCTTCCGGCGCTCCTCCTGCAAGGCTGCCCATTTCTGAAATTCTTCTTCCGCCTGAGCTTCGGGCACCCCGCGTTTCAGCAAATCAAATCGCAGGTTGATTCCCTTTTTACGGAAAAGACTTTTTACCGTGCTTGATGGAATCGCCCCCTGACTCAACCAGTACAATGCCCGCTCCTGCCTAACTTCAATGGTGGTCGGTTCGGTTAAGGGATTATAATAACCGATTTCCTCGATAAAACGCCCGTCACGCGGCGACCGTGAATCCGCGGCCACAATGCGATAGAAAGGCCGTTTTTTCCGCCCCAGGCGGCGTAGTCTTAATTTTACTGCCAACTTTTTTCCTCCGTTTATACAGGTTTATTTAGTAAATGGTAATTGTTTTTATCGTTCCACGCTCAAAACGGCAATCCGCCCGGCGGCATCATTCCTCGCCCAAACTTCATTTTTTTCATCCGTTTCATCATTTTTTTCATTTGATCAAACTGCCGCAGCAGTTGATTGACATCCTGAATTTTAGTGCCGCTGCCCCGGGCAATGCGTTTGCGACGACTGCCATTGATAATACCGGGCTTGCGTCGTTCTTCAAAGGTCATTGAATTGATGATGGCTTCCACGCGTGAAAAAGCGGAGTCGTCCACCGTTACGCCGCGCAGTTGCTTGCCGAGACCGGGAATCATTCCCAAAAGCTGGTCGAGCGGCCCCATTTTTTTGATCTGCTGGAGTTGCTGATAAAAATCTTCCAGCGTAAATTGATTCTTGCGCAGCTTTTTTTCCAGTTCCTGGGCGGATTTCTCATCGATTGCTTCCTGGGCTTTTTCCACTAATGAGACGACATCTCCCATTCCCAGGATTCGCGAAGCCACCCGCTCCGGGTAAAACGGCTCAATGGCTTCCGGCTTTTCCCCGACGCCGATGAACTTGATGGGCCGATCCGTCACCGCGCGGATGGAAAGCGCCGCGCCGCCGCGGGTATCGCCGTCCATTTTTGTCAGCACCACGCCGTCAAAATCCAACCGTTCCAAAAACTGTTTTGCGGCATTCACGGCATCCTGTCCGGTCATGCCGTCGGCGACAAACAGGATTTCGTGCGGCTTCACCTCTTTTTTTACCTGCGCCAGCTCCCGCATCATTGCTTCGTCAATGTGCAGGCGACCGGCGGTGTCCAAAATCAGCACGTCGCAGGCTTTTTCCCGCGCTTGCGCAACCGCATCCTTGCAAATTTTTACGGCGTCGTTCGATTCCGTCGAATAAACCGGAATTTTCAATCCCTCACCCAGCACTTCCAACTGCTTTTTTGCCGCCGGGCGATACACGTCCGCCGCGGCCAGCATGGGACGACGCCCCTTTTTTTTCAAAAAATAGCCGAGCTTGGCTGTAAATGTCGTTTTACCGGAGCCTTGCAGCCCGCAGATCATCACAATTGTTGGCGGAATGCCCGCCGTTTTAATATCCGTGCGAGACTGGCCCATCAACTTCACAAGCTCGTCAT
Source organism: uncultured Calditrichaceae bacterium (assembly GCA_964450485.1). Lineage (GTDB taxonomy): Bacteria > Calditrichota > Calditrichia > RBG-13-44-9 > J075 > JACKAQ01. Next base: position 4,692 of record CAYVDX010000067.1, on the reverse strand, counting down.
GTACGATTTTTACGATCTGCTGACCCGGGGTGACGCTGCGAAAGACGGCTTCGCCAACGGCTTTTTCCTGCACATTCCGGATGAACTGCTTCGCAACCCGATAATTCACATCCGCTTCCAGTAGCGCCCGGCGAATTTCCTTTAGCGATTCCGCAATGTTTTTTTCCGATAACTTCCCGTGTCCGCGAACCTTTTTCAGTACGCTTTCGAGCCTTGCCGATAGATCTTCTAACATCTTGCTTTTCGCTGCTTCACTTTAAATCCAACGCATTAACGCACATCCAGTGCAAAACCTCTAAATGTATAACCCAACACCAGGATTTGCAACATTTTTTTGCATACGATCCTCGCAGGGCTGGTTAGCCAATGAAATGCGCAAACTCACCCAAAAAAAATGTTCTCATTATCCAAATTCGAAAGGATCAGGTTTTTAACAAGCCCGGAAATGCAACAAAACATTACACTTGTTTATCAAGCCTGCGACGTCACATCCTCTTCAACTAATCCCACGGTTGAGCCTTAATTACTCACAAGTTATGATACTTTTGCCTGCTTTTCAACTGTTTATCAAAAATTAAAGGATAAAACGGCATCTTTACAAAAACGCTACTTTAAAATCGTTTTTTTTCGTAAATTTTAGATGAACAATGTGACGGAAATTTATTGCTTTGAAGGGAGGATTGCCATGCTGCAAAACGTTGAAATTACCATTTTAGCCGAGAATCGCGTGCGGCGGGCCGGGTTGCGGGCGGAAAATGGATTGTCCCTCTTTATTTCCACATCCGAAGGCGATTACCTGTTCGATACCGGCGCAAGAGACGCTTTTTTGCACAACGCCGAAACGCTTGATATTGATCTCGGCAAAAAGATTGACAAAATCATTTTCAGCCACGGGCATCACGATCACACCGGCGGTATTCATGCCTATTTGAAAAAATTCGGCAAGGCAGCGGTCATTTGCCATTACAACATTTTCAACCGCAAATTCCGGGTCGTAAACGGCGGGCGGTTGGAAGTGGGCTTGCCTTACGAGGAAAAAGACCTGATAAAAATGGGCGGAAAATTTATTTACAAAACCCACCCGTTTCATCTGACGGAAAATATTTTAACGACCGGGGAAATCCCGCGCATCACCGATTACGAAAAGCCCACCCAGGTGCATCAGCAGATGGTTTTGCAGGATTATATCACCGATGATCTTCACGACGATATGGCTTTGGTGCTCAAAACAGGCAAGGGGTTGATTATTCTGTTAGGCGATTGCCACAGCGGCCCGGTGAACACGGTCAGGTATGCCGCGGAGATTACCAAAACGGATAAAATTTACGGGATTATGGGCGGCATGAACCTCGTCGAAGCGCCGATTGACAAAATTCAGCAGATCGTCAACGGCTTGCAGGAATTTCAGCCGCGCTACATCATTCCGCTGCACTCCACCGGTTTTCGGGCCATGAACCAGCTTTACAACACCTTTGGCCCGGAGCGTATGCTGATGCTCAACACCGGCGATCGCTTCACTGTAAAATAAAAGAGCCGTCAATCTTTTGAGCACATAACAATCCCGGGGCAAGAATACCCGGAACGATCACAACCGCTCCCGGCCAAATCATGCGAATTTTATAGGGACGGATCGCGACCCGTCCGTTGAACGGCCAAATCGCTGCCCCGATTTTGTTGTGCGTTCTAATCGTTTGGCCACAGCGATTGAATGAACTGCTGTGCATTGCGCCAGCAAAGTTTTTCCAACTGCTTTTTGGAAAGATGCGCGCGCAATTGCTCGACGATCACCGGGAATTTGCTTGCGTTGCGATGCTCCGGGTGATAAATCCGGTGGGGATTTTCTTCGGTGACCAGCGGTTTGTCATAAAAAAAATCCGCCCCAAAACTCAGCGCATTTTCCGCGCCGATTTTGAAGCCGTAAAGAATGTGATCAATCAGCGTGTCGGCGCGATTTTCATCGATGTACGGGCGCATAAAATTCATGCCGATCAGCCCGTTGCGACGAATGATTTCTTGCGCCAATTCGTCCGGCAAATTCCGCTCGTGATTGCAAACCGGGCGAAAGTTTGAATGGCTGGCAATCACGCGAATATCCAGGTTGTGTCTGTCGATATGGGTGAGAATGCCGTGCGCCAGTTCATCGCTGGCGTGGGCAAAATCCACTGCGATTTTGCGACCGTCGAGATAATCGAGCAGCCGTTTGCCGTCATCTTTCAGCCCGACGTGGCAGTCATTGCCGCCGCCAAAACGATTCTCGCTCCAATGGGTAAAGCCGATGTAAAGCAGTTTCCCGCAATCCGCAATCATTTTTTTTAGGTTTTTAAAACCGGTTTTCAGCGACATCCGCTCGCTGCAAAACCCCGTTGCGTTTTCCACGGCTGCCACGACTTTGGTTTTTGATCCCAATTCCAGATTCAGGGACCCATCCGCCCGGATCAGCGGTTCAATATCACCATCAAATTCCCGGAGCAATTTATGATAATAATCAACCTGTTTCGACCCCGGCTTTTCGCGCCCCGGCTTGGGCGGGCAAAAAATCGCCAGCACTTGCAGTTTCACGTTTCCCGCCTGCATGTGGGGAATCGCGCAGCCGATGTCGTCGGCGTTCATGGGATCGAGTTTGTCTAAATATGCAAAATAACCCAGCATGTCACAGTGCAAGTCAAAAATTGGCAGTTTCTTCTTTTCCGCGGTCATTTGATTTCCTTTTATTTGAGCCCGATCTGTAAATTCCTTGAATTCAGAGAATTAAAAAACTAATTTGGTAAATTGATGGGAAAAATAAAAAGCAAAAATAAATCATTGCAAATGAATGCCCGGACAAAAAATATCGTTGAGTTTTTCAAATTGAAACATCGCGGAAGACTGATTTTTGCGAGTTTTATCGCCGGCGCCATGATTTTGGCAGCGATCGCCTGCAACAAACTTCCCACGGACACAAGCGAACCGGCATTGAAAAACGTGCGCGGCTTCACGCTGGCCACCTGGCGGTCAAACGGCTATTCTTCCGGATCAACCCTTGCCCAAATCGAGCGGATTGCCGGGTTGGGCGCGAATCATCTCGCCGTTTTGGTCACGGCGTACCAAAGCAGCGAGATCAGCAGCGATTGCCGCAACGATCCAAATCGCACCCCGCGGCTGGAAACCGTGGCGCACTGCGTGATGTATGCCGATGCTCAGGGGCTTAAAGTGGCGCTAAAGCCGCAAGTGATGCTGGATAACGGCGCATGGAGCGGCAAAATCAACCCGGATGATCCGGCCGCCTGGTTTGCCGCGTATCGCGCGTTTCTCCGCCCGCTGGCGGCAATGGCGGAACACGCCGGCGTGGATCAATTTATCATCGGCACTGAATTGGCCGGCACGCTGAAGCATGCGGCGGAATGGCGGCAAACCATTGACTCGGTTCGGGCTGTCTTCTCCGGAAAATTGCTCTACGCCGCCTCCTGGGATGAAGCCGCGCAAGTGCCGTTTTGGGCGGAGATGGATTACGTGGGCGTCAATTTTTACGCGCCGGTGACCCACCGGAGAGAAGCCGGGCGGCTGGAAATGCTGGCCGGCTGGCAGCCCTGGCTCAACAAGCTGGAAGCGCTGCACCGGAAAACCGGAAAGCCCCTGCTGTTGACGGAAATCGGCTACCGCAGCGTGGACGGCGCAGGCATGAATCCGCACAGTTTCGGCGGCCGCGTTTCCCCGGATTTTCAGGAACAGAGTGATTTGTATTGGGCAGCCCTGCAAGCCACCCGCGACGTATCGTGGATCGACGGCATGTTTTGGTGGAATTGGTTGGCCAGCGGCGAGGGCGGCATGAACGACAGCGATTTTACCCCGGCGGACAAACCGGCGGAAACGGAAATCCGCAAATCATGGCGGGAGTAAGAGCGTGGCGCGAAGAGCGAAGAGAGAAGGGCGAGGCGTTTAATAACACGGCGTAGGGGCGAACTAATATGTTCGCCCAAATTGTCCACAAAAATTGTTCGCCCAAATTGTTCACAAAAATTGTTCACAAAAATTGTTCACCCAAATTGTTCGCAAAAATTGTTCACCCAAATTGTCCACAAAAATTGTTCGCCCAAATTGTTCACCCAAATTGTTCGCAAAAAAAAAACGCCAAAGGCAAACAACGAATGAACATAAATTTCAACCTGCGGGCGATGGTGATAATCATATTTTTGAGCGCGCAAATATTCGCCGGGGAAACAGAGAGAATGCGAAATAACGCATTACATGCCGGCGCGATTGAAGCCGGACTGGCCGGTTCGCTGACCGTGTCGCAGGGGGTGAGCAATGTCACGGTTTTTCTGCGCGGAATGATTTTCCGGGACCTCGGCGGGAAAAATTTGCTGGGCGTCGGGCTGGAAAGCGGGTACGCGCACATCCGCTCGCTGGATCAAATCGATATTCAGGCAACGATTGCCTGGCAGCGAAAAACCCTTCGTGCGGCGCATCTTTTTGTGCTGATCGGCGGCGGGTTGCGCCAGGAATTTGTGGGCAGTTTTCAGCAAAGCCGCTTTCCGCTGGGATTCAATCTTGGCGTGCGGAACATGCTTTCGCCCTCGGCCGCGCTGCGATTCGAATACAGTTTCCGGCGTTTTTTTAGCGACCCGATCGCCAATTTTTCCGAACACCGGTTCATCGCCGGGGTGTCGATATTTTTCAACAATTAAGTGACGATTAAAAAACAACTTGTTTATT
>CAYVDX010000066.1:0-10657 GCA_964450485.1 uncultured Calditrichaceae bacterium | reverse complement strand
CCGGCAACACGTCAACATACCTTTCCAGTAATTCGCTTTCGGAGAGATTCAGCAATTTTGCAATATTTGCCGCCTCGGCTTCGTCCAAATGAACAAAGCCATCGCTTTTTGTGCAGCAATTACCGCAAGCAGTGCATTCAAAAAAGAGTCCGTTCCGGTAAAATTTCTTTTTCTTTTTCACGATGCGGCGACAACCGTTTTTATAAAGTGGAAGTATTGGCTGTGATGGCGCCATTGGTTGAATCGCCGCTGTTGGCGCGTTCTGATTCGGTGTCCGTCTGCTGTTTAAATTTTTCGATCTCATTGTGCAGCGCGTTGATGACGAAACCAATCACCGCGGCGTCATCTAAAAAGCCCAATCCCAGGATGAAATCAGGAATTAAATCGAAAGGATTGACAAAATAAATCAACGCGGCAAGCGCAATGGAAACACCCTTCCATGGAATTTTGCGGTATTGACCGCTTCGATAAGCGCGCACCATTTGAATCAAGATTTCAATTTCATTCCATAAGTCCTTCAAGCGGCTGCGATTGTGTTTTACCTTTTCAGCGGCGTCTTCCAGCAGGGACGACACTTTTTCCGTTTTATCGAAAATCTTTTCTGCTTTTTGTTGTGCTTTATTAAAACCCGGTGGTTTTTTTTGGTTTTCCATCGCGAGACATCCTTCATTGTGCTTTAAAGTGACGATATTGTTGCTGCGTTGTAAAATATTATTGATTTTATTAACTTTATTGAACATTATATGAAACGATGTTACAACGATACGCGTCTGCTTTCGTTGTCGTTAGCAATTTAATTGTTAATTTACGAAAATAAAATGCTCAATTATATTGGCAAAATTTTCTTCGCCGTTCTCTGTTCACTCGGCATCATTGGATTTGTGCGGGCAACCTTAATTTTTTTGGGAAACACCTCGCTACAAAACCCCCAAACGATGATTCCCTTTTTGATCGGCAGCGCGTTTTATTTGGTGTTGTGGATATTCGTCTTTTCTCGGCGGGAACGGTTTTGGAGCATACTTGAGCATGAATTAACCCATTTGATCTTTGCGACCCTTTTTTTAAAACGCGTTCACACATTTTACGCCAGCCGTGATGGCGACGGTCGGGTAGAAGTGGAAGGCGATAATTTTATCATCGCGCTTTCGCCCTATTTTTTCCCGCTGCTAACCGTGGTAATTTTACTAATCAAACCGTCAATTTCATCCCAATTTCAATTTATTTTAAACGGGCTGTTGGGTTTTACCCTGATGTTCCATTTTGTTTATTTATTAAAAGAATTCCATCCCTCACAGCCGGATCTCAAAAAAAACGGCATGTTGTTTTCGATTATCGTGGTTGGATTCTTTAACATTTTTTTTGTCGGTGTATGCATCGCCGCTTTAGCTGGAAACTGGAGTGATGTTGGGGGATTTGTTATGACCGGCATTGCTGAATGCCGGTTTATGTTAGAGAATATCGGGCGGGTTGTCTTTCAGGAAACACAGTCTTTTTTGATTTAATTTACCGCTAACCGCTTTTTTTCCTGTGCTTTTTCTTTAATTATGGGAAAAATTCGATCAACTTCCTTTTTGATCGCTTCAAACGTTTCCCGGTATTTTTCGAGTTTGCGTCCGTAGGGATCGGGAATCGTCGCGAATTCATTGCTGCCCTGGATTGGGTATTCCTTCAGTAAGAAAATTTTGGGTCGAAATTGGGGAAAAATTGCCGACAAATCTCGCTTCTGTTCGCCGCTCATGCATAAAACGAGGTCGGCGGTTTTCATCAAGTGGATATCAATTCCCCGGGAAACATGCGCGGAAGCATCCATGCCGTTTTCCTTGCACACAACCTGGCTAAATTCCGCGGCCGGGGCGCCTTCCCTTGCCCAGGTTCCCGCTGACAGAACCTCAATGCGATCGTGTAAATTTTCCTGCTCAACGCGCAGTTTGAGATAATATTTTGCAAGCGGTGTGCGGCATATATTCGCAGTACAAACAAACAGAATTTGGTACATTAAAAAGAATTCCGGTAATCGTTTTCATAGCTATTTGGAAAATAGAAGCAGAATATAAGTTTAATTTTTAGAAATTCAAAGTTTTTTCAAACTCAGTTTCTTCAAAATCCCAACTAAAGCGGATTCCTTAAAAGCGCCTTCGCGAATAATGAGAAAATTTTGCTCGGTAAAGTTGACTTTTATGATTGTTGACGGAATTTGGATTTGGCACTCACCGCTATCCAAAATACAATCAATATGTTGGGTAATCGCCGAGGAAATCTCCCGAACAGACCGCGGCGGCGGCATGTTTTTGATATTTGCACTGGTTGTGATGAGCGGTTTGCCGACCGATTTTTCCAGCCCGGTTGACACGGCATGCCGGGGGAGACGAAAACCTAATTCGGTAAATTGATTCCAAAAGGTTGGCCGAAGCAACCGTTTTCGCGGTAGCAGAATTGTGATTGGTCCGGGAAATATGTTTTCCAATAAGTGATGCAGTTGGGCTGATTCCCAGCCGATTAATTCAATAATTTCGGCAATACTTGAAACGAGCATCGAATACGGCTGACCAAGCCCGCGCTGTTTGAGCTTTGAAAGCCGTTGGATGGCTGGCCAATCATCCCAAACCGTTGCCAATCCGTAAACGGTTTCCGTTGCGTGGGCAATGATTCCTGAGTTTTTTAAAACCGTCACAGCATCATTCATTTGTGTCTGCCGGGGTCGCGCCTGACTTATTTTAATCGTTTTCACCATTGTCAATCCACCTAACCGGTTTGATTTAATACAAATCTCACTTTTTGAAAAACATGCTCCGGTAAAAGATGCTTCATGCACGCGAATGTGCCGATGGGACATTTTGCGCCGCCGTGTTTAGCGCAGGGGCGACAGTTCAGGTTTTTCACCTCGGCAATCTGGTCAAATTCACCATAGGGATAAAAGCCAAATTCTCTCACCGTTGGTCCAAATATCGCGACAATCGGCGTTTTTACAGCGACGGCTAAGTGCATCGGCGCGCTATCGTTTGTAATTAAAAGACGAGAATTCTGAATCACCAGGGCTGATTGGCTTACGCTAAATTTTCCAACGGCGTTAAAAAGGGTGTTTTTCGATAATGTGATAATTTCACGCGCGATACAATTATCTGGTTCAGCCCCGACCAAAACGATTTGATATCCTGTTTTTCCCAACATATCCGCTAATTTTGCAAAATATTTCGGCAACCAACGCTTTGTCGCCCAAACAGAACCAGGCGCCATTGTAATGATTTTATTTCCGGAATTCAGGTGATATTTTTTAAAAAAATGCCAAACCGCTTGTTTGTCCGCGTCGGAAAAATGAAGTTGCGGAAACACCTTTTCGGCTGGATCAAGACCGTCGCTTTTTAACAGATGTAAATTGCGGTTGATTTCATGAACTCCTGTTGGGTAAGGAATGATGTTTGTAAATAACCATTTTCCGGCGCTTCTGTCAAACCCAATCCGGATGGGTATTTTTGCCAGCCAAACCAGGGCAGCGCTTCGGATGGAACGATGGGGAACAAAGGCAATTTGATAATGTGTTTTCCGCAATTTTTTTGCATAATTTATGAATGCCGCCAAACCTTTTGCTTGACCCTGTTTGTCGTAAATCCACAGTTGATTGATTTGCGGACACATGGAAAGCAGATTTTGCGCCGCCGGTATCGCGATGAAATCAATTTTTGCATTCGGATACTTTTCATGAATTTTTTGCACGACGGGAAGGGTGAGAACAACATCACCCAAGAAAGCAGTTTGTACAATCAAAATGCGTTTCGGTTTAATGTCGGTTTTCGCCATAAAAGTCGTTCTTTCCCCAACTGCCAGATAATTTTAAAAAATATACAAAATTTCTGATGAAAAAGTCCCCTTTTTGCAGGGCAATGTGATTCGTATCAAATTGAGTGAGCGCGATCACCTTTCGGAATTAACAAAGTGGGCAAAAATTTCACTTAAAAGGTCAATATTTCTAAAATCTGATTATGCAATAATTATTTGTTTTTAATAGATATAGACATCGTGAGTTTTGTTGGAATAAATATTGCAAAAATTTTTGAGAAAAAATTCCGAATAATGCGCTCTTTTTAAAGAGAATATTAAAACCTAAATAAAATCTGTTAATCAAATCAAATATGAATTCAGTTTTTTGAATTATAATTAATCAAACAAAAACATAAACCGGAGGTGTTCAAGTATGAAATCTTTGAGTCAGGTTCGGGAAGCATATGAAGATAATTATCGATCCATTCTGGGCGTGATTGCGGAGATGGGGGGAGATGACTGTATCAGGGAACATCGTAATAAACAATCCAGGCTTTACCGGCGATTGAAAATGTTGCAGTCCAGGGAACATCAATTAGATGAAATTGAAAACCGGTTGATTAGCCGCCAAAAATTTTTGCATTAATTTTTCAAATTATTTCGTGCGAAGCCGGCCGATGCCGGCTTCGCACGACCATAATTTCGCTTTCTTCACAATTTCCGGGCCAATTTTACCATAATCGCCTTTTGCAGATGTAAACGATTTTCGGCTTCATCAAACACAATTGATTGCGGACCTTCGATCACATTGTCGGTGATCTCATCACCGCGGTGTGCCGGCAGGCAGTGCATCACAAGCGCGCTTTTCGGCGCCGCGGATAATAAACGGCGATTCACCTGGTAAGGGCGAAAAATTTCTTTTCGGGATTCCGCCTCATCTTCCTGCCCCATGCTTGCCCAAACATCGGTATAAATCACATCTGCGTCTTTTACCGCAGAAATGGGATCGTTTAACACGTCAATTCTACTCAACCCGGCGTTACGCGCATTTTGAAGCGTTGTCTCGTCCGGTTCGTAGCTCCCGGGACTGCAAACCACCAAATGAATTGGCACTTTCGCTGCAAAATTGATCCACGAATTCGCCACATTATTGCCATCACCAATATAAACGACTTTTAAGTCATTCAACGAACCGCGATGTTCTAAAATGGTAAAAGTGTCTGTCATAATCTGGCAGGGATGGTTGTAATCCGTCAAACCGTTGATCACCGGCGCTGCGGAAAATTCGGCCAATTCCGTGATATGCGAATGTTCAAACAGCCTTGCCATGATGATGTCGTTGTATCGTGATAGCACCCGGGCGACGTCTTTTACGGCTTCACGCGTGCCGATGCCAATATCCCGCGGCGAAAGATAAATTGCCATGCCGCCTAATTGAAAAATACCGGTTTCAAAGGAAACGCGGGTTCTGGTGCTCGGTTTTGCAAAGATCATCGCCAGGCTGTAACCCGCTAACAAGTGGTGTTTTTCCCGCCGCTGTGTTTTTTCTTTTAGTTCAGATGTTAAATCATATATTTCAAAAATTTCATCTTTTGTCAAGTCCTCAATCGAAAGAAAATGCTTCTTCATCCGTCGTGCTCCTACAGTATGAATTTTCGTAAATCTTCATCTTCCACAATGTTTTTCAGTTTGTCTTTAACAAATTCGCCGGTTATTTTTATCGATTTCTGATCCGTTTCAGGCGCCTCAAACAATAAATCCTCCAGCAATGTGGACATAATCGTGTGCAGCCGTCGCGCGCCGATATTTTCCGCTTCGGCATTTACATAACTGGCGGTTTTGGCAATTTCAAAAACCGCATCTTCGGTAAACCGCAAGGTGAGATTTTCTGTTGCCATTAAGGCTTCATATTGCTTCGTCAGGGCATTCTCCGGTTCGGTGAGGATGCGCACAAAATCGTTTTCAGTGAGGCTGTTTAGTTCAACACGGATGGGAAACCGCCCCTGTAATTCCGGAATTAAATCGGAAGGTTTGGACACATGAAATGCCCCGGAGGCGATAAAAAGCACGTGATCGGTTTTAACCATTCCATATTTTGTCATGACGGTTGTGCCTTCCACAACCGGCAATAGATCGCGCTGGACGCCTTCCCGCGATACATCCGGTCCGTGCCGGGAGCCGGAATGGGCTATTTTGTCGATTTCATCCAAAAACACAATGCCAGAGTTTTGGACGCGCTGGATGGCATCCCGCACAACTTCTTCCATATCAATGAGTTTCTGAGCTTCTTGTTGAGATAAAATATTCATCGCTTCCGGGACATTTACCCGCCGCTTTTTGGATTTTTTTGGCATCATATTCCCCAAAATTTCCTGAAAATTGATGCCCATTTCTTCCATGCCGCCCGGGGAAAATATTTGCATCATCGGCATATTGTCGGAAGGTGTTTCGACTTCAATCATGCGGTTGTCCAACTCGCCGTTTAACAATTTTTGCCGGAATTTTGTCCGGGTGCGTTGATATTTATTTTCCGGCGAAACTTCCGCGTCGCCGGGTGGCGTAAAACCGGACTTCGGCATTGGCGGGGGGGGCAGCAAAATATCCAGCAATCTTTCCATGGCCAACTCCTGCGCTTTTTCTTGAACGGAGGCTTTTTTTTCCTCGCGAACCATGTTAACGGAGATGTCAACTAAATCCCGGATAATGCTTTCCACATCGCGTCCGACATACCCAACTTCCGTAAATTTAGATGCTTCCACTTTGACAAATGGCGCATTTGCCAACTTCGCCAGCCTTCGGGAAATCTCGGTTTTTCCAACGCCGGTCGGCCCAATGAGGATAATGTTGTTGGGCATAATCTCATCGCGAAGATCGCCCGAAACTTGCTGCCGTCGCCAGCGGTTTCGCAAGGCAATCGCTACCATCCGTTTTGCGTCATCCTGTCCAATGATGTATTTATCTAACTCATCTACAATTTGCCGGGGTGTAAATTCATGGATTAATTCACTCATATGAAGATTCTCCTGGTACACAATATTTCTATTTTTAAAGCGTTTTTATCGTAATATTATGGTTTGTGTAAATGCAAATATCAGCCGCGATATCCAGCGATTTTTGAACGATATCTTTTGCTGAAAGTTTTGAATCCATTTTTAATGCGCGTGCGGCGGCAAGCGCATAAGAACCGCCGGAGCCAATGGCTAAAATTTGATCGTCAGGCTCCAGCACATCGCCGTTACCGGAAATAATCAGGGCGTTTTCCTTGTTACATGCGGCTAACATGGCTTCCAGCTTTCGCAAATATCGGTCGGTGCGCCAATCTTTTGCCAACTCTACCGCTGCTTTGGTGATGTTGCCATTAAAGTGTTTCAATTTTTCCTCAAATCGTTCAAATAAAGTGAAAGCATCGGCGGCGGCGCCGGCAAAACCGGCTAATATTTGTCCGTCATACAAGGTTCGCACTTTGTTCCCTTTGTGTTTCATCACGGTGTTTCCAAAAGTGACCTGGCCGTCGCCGCCAAGGGCAACTTCGCCGTCTTTAATGAGACCTAAAATTGTGGTGGCGTGAAATGTTGGAAATGTCGTATCCCGATTCATAAATAGCTCCTGTCAAAAGGTTGAGTCGCAAATTTACATACTTTGCAAACAGATCACAAAATAAAAGTCAGAATTGCATCGCGTTTGGGATTGTAGAATAAAAAAACCCGGCGTTTCACCGGGCATTGAAATTAAAAATGAATTTCGTTTTCAAAAACTTCGCCGCAGCCGCGCAACCGGAATGTCTAATTGTTCACGATACTTTGCAACGGTTCGCCGCGCAATCGGAATGCCTTCTCCGTTTAAAATTTTGGCTAATTTTTCATCACTCAAAGGCTTTCGGGGATTTTCATTCGATATAATTTCCTTCAACTGTTCCTTTATTTTAAGGGTACTCATATCATCCCCATCCTCGGTCATCATGCCCTCATTGAAAAAGTACTTTAATTCAAATATGCCAAAGTCTGTGTCAACATATTTTCCCTTGCAAACTCTGCTGACGGTTGATATGTCCATTTCTATTTCTTCAGCAATGTCTTTCATAATCATTGGCTTGATGTGTTCAGGACCTTTGGTAAAAAAATCATATTGTTTTTGGACGATCGCTTCCATGGTTTTTTGCATGGTCGCCTGACGTTGACGAATGGCTTTAATAAACCATTTGGCGGAATCAATCTTTTCTTTCAGGAATTTTTTAACCTCCTTGTCAAGCTTTTTGGGAGAACGGATCATTTTTTTATATTGATTACTGATGCGTAAACCCGGTGTTTTATATTCATTTAGCGAAATCACCAATTCACCATCCACTGTTTCCACAAAAAAATCCGGAACAATATAATTCTGTTTCGCATCAGAATATCCTTCTCCAGGTTTTGGATTTAATTTGCTGATTTCTTCAAGGGCATCTTTAACAACATCCAATGAAAGATTCAGTTCATCCGCAACTTTTTCAAAACGCCGGTTAACAAAATCCTTGTAGCATTCATTCAATATTTTTAGGGGAATGTCATAATCGCCGTTTTGGTTTTTTAGCGCTAATTGGTTGATTAAACACTCTTTTAAATTCCGCGATGCAATGCCCGGGGGATCAAATTGTTGGATCATGTTCAAAATTTTTTCAACCTTTTCAGGAGTCGTCTCAAAAATTTGCGCAATTGTTTCTGTCGTAACTTCCGCGTCGAGATAGCCGTCATCCCGAAGATTAAAAATGATGTATTCGCCAATTCGGAATTCCTTTTCGTTCAACTTTAGCATGTGAAGTTGGTCAATTAAATGTTCCAACATCGTTTTATGATATGGCTCCGGCATATCTCGCTCTTCCTCGTGACGATTCGCCGGCATTTTTGGATCAGGCATCTCATCTTCGTTGGGAAGGAGCTCCTCTAAATTTACTTCCTCTTGAACTTCTTCGTTAAGTTTGTCTTCCTCGCTTTTATTATTTTCTTCAATTTTTTCAAACTCTTCCTTTATCTCTTCGGCTTCCTTGGGATTCTCATCAAGTTGCTCATCCTCTTCTTCAATGTCTTCCCATTCCTCAGCTTCTTCCAAAACAGGATTTAATTCTAACTCATTTTTGATTTTTTGTTCGAGCATCAACATTGGGAGTTGAAGCAACGTTGACACCAAAATCTGCTGTGGTTTTAGCACTTGCGTTTGTTGTTGAAATAAGCCCTGTCCGAGTCTGGCCATGTATCCGCTCTCCTGTTTCAATGGTTTTTGGCATAATTTCTGTATGAAAAATACGCACTTTATACAACAAGTGTCAAGAGAAATTGTAATTAGTTGAAAATAATGAAATTGTGCAAATTTTTTACACGCTTCAATCAACGCTTTTAGGTAACTCGCTGTTATTATTCAGCTTAAAAAACAATTAATAAAAATAAAAAATCAAATATTTCAATTTCGTGCAAATTAACTTTAATTTTCAGCAAAAAGTAAAGCATGAGTGTTAAATAATCGATAACTATATTTTACTTGGAATGAATCCTTCAATAGGAGGTTGAAAGATTGAAGCACCATACGTCAACGCAAGTTCTCTCGTTTGTACTTTTTTTGTACATGAGCGCTGTAACACTTGTCATTACGTTAATTCCTTTTCGTTTTGCTTTCCCGGTTATTCATGCAAAATTTTTGCTATTCGGCGGGCTTGCTGACACGGTTTTCAATATCCTTTTATTCATTCCCATCGGATTTCTATCTCAACCGATTCTTTTCAGAAACAAAATCAACTGGCGAAAACAAACGCTCCTGTTTGGAATGATCTTTAGCAGCGTCATTGAATTTCTGCAATTGTTTTTGGAGAAGCGTTGCACTTCTCCGGGCGATGTGATAACGAATGGGTTTGGCGCGCTGCTTGGCGCATACATTTACCACCGGATTCGTAATCGAACCAAACCCCTTCATCAACATGCCTTCGCTATGATGGGTATTGACTTACCGATTGTCAATATTTTTTATTTGCTGATTCCACAGATGTGGTTAAGCAGCCTGGGTACGGGAAAATTATATCATCGGTATTGGCAGGCATTATTAATCGGAGTGACAGGGATGATTATTATATCGGAAATTTATGCGCAGCGAAAAAGTGTTCGACAAATTATTTCTCCCATCGGTTTAGCGGGATTTATATGCGCCTGGTATTTAGTTGGATCCGCCTTGCTGATCACCAAACAGCCGTTAATTGTACTGTTGATTGGTTCTTTTCTTGGCATATTAACATTTTTGCTTGCCAAAACGGGTCACAACCGATCAAACAAAGCACAATCATCTGAAACCGGCATTCTCAGAAAAGTAATGCCATTTTTCATCCTGTATTTAATCAGTTTATTCTATTTCCCGTTGATTACACCACAAATGCCCTGGCAGTTTAGCTTTGGTTTAAGTGCGGTCCCGGAAGATCCGCCGAATGTTGTTATCTTCAGATTACTTGAATATTTGGCGGCATTTAGCCTGCTTGGGTTTATGATTTCTCAATGGCTGGCAAAGTCGGAAACAGCGCTTTTGAAAAAAAAAGTTGCCATATCCGGCATCATTTTGGGCATTGCCGGGGTTTTGGAGTTGTTTCGAGGGTTTCACCCATTTTTTGAAAGTAGTTTTACGCAATATTTGCTTGCGGATATTGCCGGTTTTGCCGGTATTTTTGTTTATCGGCTGCAATTGGGTTCGGTAAGAAACATTTTAATATCAAAACAATCTCCAAACATGCGTTCATCGCTTGCAAATAAATGATGAAATCGTAAAACTTCCCGGTGTAAATAATTGTGTTGCATGTTTCAACTCAGGCGCAAGCTTCAGACCTTCACAATAATGACTCATGTTACGCGAGGCAGAGCCTCGCAGAAAACATTCCACCGCAGAGCGGTGG
>CAYVDX010000065.1:0-10670 GCA_964450485.1 uncultured Calditrichaceae bacterium | reverse complement strand
AACCGGCGCACGTGCATATTCGCAAGCTCATCGATTGAATTCTGCACCTGTTTGGCAATTTCTGCCTGAAATTTTTCAAATTCTTTTTCTTTCAGCTTTTCCAGCACCTTGCATTCACGCTGAACCCGGATCAACTTTTTCCGCTCGGCATCTTCCTTTTTTTCCAGGTTTACCACTTGCTCCTGCTGCTGTTTTACCTCTTCCAGCAGGAAGTGGTAATGATCGTAGCTCAAATGCATGTGACCGGCGTTCTGGATTTGCACATCATCCAGGCTTTTGGCGTATTCTTCCGTGGAGCTGCGTTTCGCCGACAGCTTTTGATGTGCTTTATGCTTTTGCCGCGCCGCGACAGACAAATCTTTTTGCTGTTGCCGGAATTCAATATCTTTAACTTCTAAAACCTTGTTAAGTTTGAATTTAAACCCGTTCATACAGGCGTCTTCCCTGACCTTGTTATGAGTGAAATGTATTTTTAGCGCTCGACATCAGCCTGTCTTTTTCGCTTGCCCGGCAAACGAAATCAATCCCTGACAATGTCCATTACCCGGGCAACGCTACTTTGTAATTCGGCTTTTTCGCGGATTCCTTGACGTAAAAATTGTTGAATCTGCTCAATTTTGCTGATCGAATAATCAATCTTGGGATTATTCCCCTTAACATACGCGCCAATGTTGATTAAATCCTCTGCTTCCTTATAGGTTGCCAGCGTATCCAGCAGCTTGCTGCTTGCGGAAATATGCTGCGGCGTGGTAACGTCATTCATCACCCGGCTGATGCTTTCCAGCACATCGATGGCCGGGTAATGACCGGCGGAAGCTAATTTTCGAGACAAAACGATGTGCCCGTCCAAAATCCCCCGGGCCGCGTCGGCAATGGGTTCATTCATATCATCGCCTTCGACCAACACGGTGTAAAGCCCGGTAATACTGCCCAGCTTGGAAGTGCCGGCGCGTTCCAACAATTTTGGAAAAAAGGCGAAAACGGAGGGCGTATAACCGCGGGTTGTCGGCGGTTCTCCCACGGTAAGCCCGATTTCCCGCAGGGCCGTGGCTACGCGGGTGAGCGAATCCATCATCAGCATCACATCCGCGCCCTGTTCGCGAAAATATTCGGCGATTGTGGTAGCGACAAGCGCGGCTTTGACCCTCACCAAAGCCGGTTGATCAGAGGTTGCCACTACCAAAATCGACCGTTTTAACCCCTCCTCTCCTAACTCTTTTTCAATAAAATCACGCACTTCGCGTCCCCGTTCCCCAACGAGGGAAATAACGTTGACATCCGCATTGGTATTTTGAGCAATCATTCCCAAAAGGGTGCTTTTTCCCACGCCGCTGCCGGCGAAGATACCCACGCGTTGACCTTTTCCAAAGGTTAGCAGCCCATCCAGCGCGCGAATGCCGGTGGAAATCGGTTTGAGAATCCGCGCGCGTGTCAGCGGGTGCGGCGGGTCCTGGTAAACGGACATGCGCTCGCCGTTGGCGATCGCCCCCCGCCCATCCATCGGTTCGCCCAAACCATTCAGCACCCGCCCCAGCATCTCCGTCGAAACCCATATACTAAAAGGCTCACCCAGCGCGACAATATCACTGCCCGGCGCGATTCCCCGCATCTCTCCCAACGGCATGGTCAATACGCGATTTTCCCGGAAACCCACCACTTCGGCGATGTACGGGCGATGTCCCTGCCGGGGGAAAACCTTGCAGACGTCGCCGACCGCCACGGAGGGCCCGGAAGATTCGATGAGCAAACCAACCACCTGCACAACTTTGCCGTAAATTCGCACCACATCGATATCACCCAGGGAACCTTCCAATATCGTGAGTTTTTCGTGAAATTGCATCGTTTGCATAAAAAGTCATTACTCCCGCGGTGTTTCCGCCGTCTGCGGCGGCGGCGCGGAAAACTCCGTTTCGACTTCCAATTCCTGGTAAAGCTTGTGCAGCTTATCCGTCATTTCCCTTAGCTGAGTGTCAATGCTCGCATCCAGCTTTCCCAGGTCGGTTTCAATGACACATCCCCCGGCAGCCACGGATTCATCCGCGGTGACCCCCAATTCCTTTAAATCCGGGATATGCTGGCGTAGTTCGCCTTCCACTTCCTGAATGCTCGCTAAATCCCGGGGATTCACCAAAATTTTGACCCGCCCGGCAACTTCAGCTTCTTTCAACACCCGCATTAATACGACTTGAACAAGTTCTTTTTGCTGCTCGCTCATGGTTGACACAATTTTTTCCACCATCGCAAAGATTAACGAGAGACAAAATGTTTCGGATTGTTTGATGAGTTGTTGCTGATTTTCGTTGAGGGTTTCAACCAGATTCGCCAGTGTTTGCGAAGCTTGTTGCAACTGTGCGGCGGCATTCTGAAAACCTCGTTTTTCGCCCTCGCGCAAACCGCTTTCATAGGCGGCGTCCCGCGCCTGTTGTAAAGCCGCTTTGGAGAGTTTTATCTCCTCATCCCCGGGACGCCCGGCTTTTTCCGCTCCCGACTGTTGCGCATTGTGAATCTTGATTTGAGCGACGCTCATTTTTTGCCCGTTTCTACCCGCCGGGACCACAACAACCTCGGAGATCGGACGCTTGAGTTTGATGACCCGCTTAGGTGATGACGACATCGTCGCTCCCTCGTCCGGCGATAATTATCTCACCATCCTCTTCAAGCTGCTTGACAATTTCCACAATTTTTCGTTGCGCTTCCTCGACTTCCTTCAAGCGCACCGGCCCCATCACTTCCAAATCTTCTCTCAACAAATCAGCCGCGCGTTCGGACATGTTGCTCAACATTTTCTCTTTCACCGGTTCATCCGCGGCTTTAAGCGCAAGCGCCAGCTCCTTTTTATCCACGGTTTTGAGCACTTTTTGAATCCCGCGATCATCAATCATGGCAATGTCCTCAAACACCAACATTTGTCCCTTCACCTGCATGGCCATTTCCGGGTCGATCTCTTCCAGGTGGGAAATAATCGATTGCTCTGTCATCTTATTTGCCTGGTTAAGAATATGTGCAAGCGCTGTCGCCCCGCCGGTTTTGCTCATATCCTCGGAGATTACCGTTTCCGCCAGCGAGTCGATGACTTCTTCAACCTGGCGAAGCAGTTGGGGAGATATTTTCCCCAAAGTGGCGATGCGATACGCGACATCAATGCGCAATTCCTCGGGAAACTCCGCCAAAACATCCGCGGTTTGATCCGTTTTGAGATAAGACAAAATCAGGGCAATGGTTTGGGGATGCTCTTTGATCAGAAAATTTA
The DNA here is from genome assembly GCA_964450485.1 of uncultured Calditrichaceae bacterium. Lineage (GTDB taxonomy): Bacteria > Calditrichota > Calditrichia > RBG-13-44-9 > J075 > JACKAQ01. Next base: position 7,420 of record CAYVDX010000065.1, on the reverse strand, counting down.
CCAACTGGCTGGAATCAGCTTTTTGAAGCGATGTAAACCCGCGAACGTGCATGGAACCGCGTATTTTTTCGATGAGATCGCGCGCCTCGGTTCCCCCAAACGCTTTTTCCAGAACCGTGTGCGCAAACTCCAGCCCGCCGGAGGCCACATAATCCCGCGCCTTGATCATTTGTAAGAACTCATCGTTTACCTGGCGGATGTTTGAGGCCAACACGGATTCAATCTTGGCAATCTCCATGCTGATGCGCATGATTTCCTGCCGGGTCAGGTGTTTAAAAATATGCACCGCGGTCTCATGGTCCATCGAGATTAGCAGTATCGCTGCCTTGCGAATGCCGCTCAGGGTTTCTTTTCCCTCTACTTTTTTTAGCTCATTTTCCGTTGCCATCGACCGCTCCGCCTGCCTAATCTTCCTCTTCCATTAACCAAACTTTAATTAATTTCGTAGCAATTTCAGGATTTTGTTGGATATAATTCTGGAGTTGCTCCTGCTTGATATTACGCGCCGATTTTGTCAGCTTAAAAAACTCATTCTGCATCACCAATTCGTCTTCTTCCTCCTCTTCTTCCTCTTCTTCGCCCTCATTTAATGCCGCGGCCGCCGCCTGCGCATTTGAAAGCGCTTTCATCTTTTTCTGTTTTTCTTCCTCTTCTTCAATCATTTTCTTCATTTCTAATTGAATGACTTCACTTTTATCTTTTGCCGATTTCAAAATGGAGCGGACCGTAAACAGCGCCGCGAATAAAACCACCGCAATCAATGCTTTATAAAGTATGTCGTCGAGATTATCCCAATTCATAAATCCATCCGGCTCAGGCTCGACCGGCGGCGTTTCAAATTCCATGTTCACAAGCGAAAACTGATCGTTGCGATCCGCATTAAAACCCACGGCCATCTTCGCCAACTGCTCCAATTGCTGCATTTCGCCGGCGTCACGCGGCACGAAACTCGTTTGCACGTTGCCGTTGTCATCGGTTTGTGATTCCGTTTTGTGATTCACCATTACCGCCACCGAAAGTTGCCGGATGTTGCCGACGCCTTCAACAATTTTTTGAACAGATTTACTGGTTTCGTAGTTTGTAATCGTATTCGACGAGTTAGAAGAACCGGCATTGTCGCCGCCCGGGACGCTTTGCTCATTTGTCTCTTCGCTGATGGTCACGGTTTTTTCAGGATCGACTTCCTGAATCGTTTTCTCCACCTGCGACCAATTGAGCACGGCATTGACCCGCACCGTTGCATTGCCGGGACCGACCCGTTTTTCCAGCACGGCCAACGCCTTTTGTTCCAAGTCACGTTCAACCTTACGCCGAAAGGCTAATTGGTCGCTACTCATTGCCAACATGCCGTTCGGATCGCGATTTTCACTGAGAATGCGCCCGCGTGTATCGGTGATGGTCACATTTTCCGGTTCAAGCCCCTCCACGCTGTTGGCAACCAAATGGGAAATCGCATCAATCGTCATCGGCCGCGGCATTACTTTGCGACGCAGCGCCAATTGCACGGAAGCCGTGGTCGGTTTCTGATCTTTTTCAAACAAGCGTTCTTTTGGCATCACAATCATAACAGTGGCTTTTTCCACGCCCTCAATACTGCGAATGGTGCGGGAAAGTTCGCCCTCCAAAGCGCGCTTATAGGTCACCTGTTGTTGAAATTCAGTGACGCCAAGTTCCTGTTTGTCAAATAATTCATAACCAACCGTGCCGGTTTCCGGCAATCCCTCCCGCGCAAATTCTATTCGCAGTTCATATACGCGACTTGAAGGCACCAACACCGTTTTACCGGCATCCCCCAATCGAAAATCGATATTTTTTTCGCGTAATTTATCGAGAATTTCACTGGCGTCCTTTGGCGAAAGCTCGGAAAAAAGCGGCTCGTACGGCGGAGAGCCGGTAAACACAAGCGCGATAATTGCCATTGCCAGCGCAATCACAACGACGCCGACGCCAACAACTTTTTGGGTGGTAGTTAATCGTGAAAGGATTTGTGTGATGAAAAACCGGATTCGGTTTAGCGATTCTCCCATCTTCTGCACATCCTTGTAATACTTTAAGCCCTTTTCCGGATCATTACTCAGGGGTCTGTGATTGGGTGTCAATTATTAATTTTCAAAATAAAACGAGCAGGTATTCGCGATTGATCCCTCGACATACCGCTCGTTAAAAAAAAAATCAAATCTGCATTCGCATAATTTCCTGGTAGCCTTCAAACAGGCGATTACGGACTTCCAACAACAGTTCCATCCCGACGCGCGCTTTTTGTCCCGCAACCATCACTTCGTGCAGATCGCTAATCTCGCCGCGCACAAACATCTCCGTCTTTTCACCCGCTTCTTTTTGAAGCTCGTCGATTTCCTGAATCGCCTGTTTCAGCGAGCCTTTAAAATCCGAATCCAATTGATCGATCGCATTCTTCGTTTCACCGGGTTTTGCGCCCGGCATTCCCGATAAAATTTTATCAATCGTCATATTGATTTCTCCTCAACGAATACCTTCAATTCAACCTCTCGCATCAAAAAGCTGACCTTTTAGGTGTGAAACATTTTTCTGTTGGGCAATGTATGCGCGAATTTCCTTACGCGCTTTCGGATACAAATCTTCAAAAAAAGCCTGTTCATTGGCAGACAAATTCACTAACGGCTCAGGAACATCCGACCGTTTGATATTTTGAGCGGCTTTCAAACCGGACTTCCGCAAACCCGCCTGGGAAGTATCTGTTTTTTTTGCGACTTTTGAAACTTCAGATTGTTTTCGGGTTTCCCGCACCGCCGCTTGCACAGTGTGCATCATATCCGTAACTGCATTTTGGAGGATGTTGTTAACTTTCATCTTCGTGGAAACTCCATCTGTAAATTTTCAGACTCAAACCATTATGACGATTCGCATTTTACGCAATACTTATATTTCCAAAGCGCGCCGCGCCATTTCCTTGGCAGCTTCAATGCTGCTTAAATTGGCTTCATACGCCCGTGATGCGCTAATCATATCCACCATTTCCGAAACCACGTTGATGTTAGGTTTCAGCACGTATCCTTCGTCATCCGCATCGGGATGGGAAGGATCGTAAACGCGCAGAAAATCGCTTTGGTCCTGCTCCACAGATGCCTCAACCTTGTTGTAATTATTACTCAACTTTTGTGAAAACCGGTTAAACGGGATATGGCGTTGGTCGCTGTTTTGGAGAGATATGAGCCTTTTCCGCAGCACGCTGTCAAAATCGACAACGCTGACGGCTTTCAATTCCACTACTTTTCGGCGGTAAGGCTCACCCGTTTCCGTGCGCGTGGTGTTCGCATTGGCAATATTGGAAGAAATGGCGTCCAGCTTTTTTCGCTGTGCGCGTAATCCGCTGGCTGAAATGTCCAGAGCTGTAAAAATCGATTGTACACTCATCGCTTCATCCTTGAAATTTTGTAACGATCCCTGCTTATCTATTAAAATGACTTTACACTTAAAAATGGGCGGTAATCACATTTGTAACTACCGCCGCCTGATCAAAATATTGCGCAAGGCTTTAGATTATCGATCGTAGCGTCCCTTGATGCTGGCGCGCAGGCTGTTAAAACTTCCGCTGGCCAATCGGCTGACATACATATAGCGAAGTTCATTTTTTACCTGCTCGACAATCTCGCGATCAATATCAACATTGTTGACATCGCTCTCCAGAACCTCCGATGTATCCTCCGTTATCTCCGGTGTAACCTCCCGTACCCTCAATCTCCCCAGGGGAATATGACGTTTATCCGTCTCGCGGCCCTCCAGCCGCGTTTTCATCTGCGCTTGAAGCTTATCCTCAAAACGCACCTCCTTGCGCCGATAACCAACCGTGTTGATATTGGCAATATTGCTGGCAATCGCCTTTTGACGCAAAAGATAAACATCTAAAGCCTTACTCAACATCGGGACGTCCGATTGTCCCAAAAGAAAATTCTTGATCATTTTTGCCTCCGTGCATTCATGCTTTAGCGTTATGCAACAGGTGTGCCACTGTGTTAGGAAATCGCAGCGACAACGTTTTTAAATCAATAAAAAACAGCATCATAAAACACCCCGTCAATTCAAAGGGATCGACCGGTTTCCACCGAAAAGGTCGAAACACGCGTCAGGGGTGTATTTATTTTCGGCAGTATTTATCTCACAATACCAAAATATTTTTTTTCATTTTTGTAAACCTCTTCGCAACCAACAGGTCTTATTCTCGTATCGATATAAAATGTAACCGTTTTTTCCGCTGACGAGACAGAGAGGCCCCGCTATGAATTGGAAGATACTTTTTTTGTTAATGCTTGGCAGCACAATTCTCCGGGCGCAGGAAGCCTCCACGGAAAAGCGCATCTATCAGGCGTTGCCGGTCAATCCCCACGCCCCGGCAATTGACGGCGTGCTAAATGACGCCATCTGGCACAAAGCCCTCAGCGGCAGCGACTTTACCCAAACCGAACCCCACGACGGCAAAGCGCCCAGCCAGCAAACCGATTTCAAAATCGTTTATGACGCAAAGAACATTTATGTGGCCATTCGCGCGCACGATACGGAGGTGAATAAAATTACGGAGTTCGTTTCCCGCCGAGATCAGGGCGAAGAATCCGATCGCGTGGCAGTTCTGTTAGACAGCTATTTTGATAAACGCACCGCTTTTGAATTTGGCGTCAATGCCGCGGGCGTAAAAATCGACGGCATTTGGAGCGACGACGGTGATAACCGTGATTTTAGCTGGGATCCCATTTGGGATGTGGCCACCCACATTGACGACCGGGGCTGGACCGCCGAAATGCGCATCCCGCTCAGCCAAATCCGTTTTGCGAAAAAAGACGAACACGTGTGGGGGTTGCAGGTGGCTCGCTATATTTATCGCGAAAACGAATGGTCCATGTGGCAATATTTCCCCCAGGACGCCGGGGGGTTTGTGAGCCGCATCGGGGAATTGCACAACATAAAAGGCATTGAGACGCCCCGTCGCATTGAACTGCTGCCCTACACCATCAGCGAAGGAAAAATATTCCCAAAAGAAGCCGGAAACCCATTTGCGACCGGACGCGACGGCAAAATCAACGGCGGGCTGGACGGCAAAATCGGCATTACCAGCGATCTGACCCTGAATTTTACCGTGAACCCGGATTTCGGGCAAGTGGAAGCCGATCCCTCCGAGGTAAACCTTTCCGCGTTTGAATCTTTTTTTGCGGAAAAACGCCCTTTTTTTATCGCAGGACGAAATATTTTCAGCTACGGTTTGAGCTTTGGTGATGGCTCAAATTCCACGGAATCGCTTTTTTATTCCCGCCGGTTGGGTCGCCGTCCCCACCATAACCCCGACCTCGGTGACGACGAATATGCCGACGTGCCCGATAATTCTTCAATTATCAGCGCCGCAAAAATTACCGGGAAAACCCGCGGCGGTCTTTCCATCGGCATTTTGGATGCTGTTACCGCCCGTGAACGCGCCGAGATCGATTTGAATGGACAACGCCGCTTTGAAGTTGTTGAACCGGCTGCCAACTATTTCGTGGGACGATTGCAAAAAGATTTTGATCACGGGAACACCTCGGTCGGCGGAATGTTCACCGCGGTAAACAGGGACATCAACGAAGAACATCTAAATTTTATAAACACAGCCGCATATGCCGGCGGCATTGATGTCAATCACCAGTGGAGTGACAAAAGTTACTGGATCAATTTCAAAACCGCGCTCAGCCGAATCGAAGGCGACCGGCAGGCGATTTACGATGCGCAGACCTCTTCCCGGCGATATTTCCAACGCCCGGACGCCCGTCACCTGACCCTCGATTCGACCCGCACGTCGTTGAACGGATACGCCGGCGCATTCGGCATCGGCAAAACCGGCGGCGGACATTTCCGGTTTATGTTCGGCAGCACCTGGCGCTCGCCCGGTTTTGAAATTAACGATTTGGGTTTCCTGCGCGTCTCTGACCGGGTGTTGCAATTCATTTGGTTATCCTATCGCGAATGGCAGCAAAAGGGCTGGTTTCGCAATTTTCAGATCAATATCAACCAGTGGAATGGGTGGAATTTTAGTGGCGAAAAGATTTTTGTCGGCGGAAACATCAATGGTGGGGGGCGTTTTAAAAACAACTGGCGTTTTTGGACAGGCATTAATCGCGAGGGACGCGAAATTGACGGAAGCGCCCTGCGCGGAGGTCCTGCATTAAAATTCCCCGGCAGTTGGAACCAATGGTGGCGTATCTCATCGGATGACACCAAACCTATTCGTTTTGGTATTGGCGGATCAAACAACTTCAATGATGACAAAATTAGCCGGCGAAACAATTTTTTTGTTGATACATTTTGGCGCCCGGCAAAAGCCATGTCTATTTCAATAGAGCCGTTTTATAGTTTTAAAAAACGTAATTTGCAATACGTAACAACGGAAGATTTTGCCGGAGAAGACCGTTATCTTTTCGCCCGGTTGAATCAAAAAACCCTGGGAATTGTTTTCCGTGCAAATTTTAGCCTGACGCCCACGCTGTCTTTTCAATATTACGGACAACCGTTTGTTTCCGCGGGAAAATACGACGCTTTTAAACGCATCACAACCCCGCGCGCGGATATTTACAACGACCGGTTTCATGTTTTCAGCGATGACGAAATTTCATTCGTTGAAGATGACGAAGCGTTTGACATTGACGAAAATCGCGACGGCACGGTTGATTACTCACTGGAGGATCCGAGTTTTAACTTCCAGGAATTTCGGTCAAACATGGTCATTCGCTGGGAATTCCGCCCCGGCTCCACCCTGTTTTTGGTTTGGTCGCAACAGCGCAGCGATTCTTTCTCCAACGGCAATTTTTCCTTCCGGCGGGATTTCAATAGCCTGTTCAGCATTAATGCGGAAAACATTTTTTTGGCAAAATTTAACTATTGGTTCTCGCTGTAACGCAAAACCTCCAGGGTTTTGGAAACCCTGGAGGTTTCAAATTTATTATTCCGCTAAACCTCCAGCGTTTTGGAAACGCTGGAGGTTTTTTAAATTTTACCTACATTTTACATACATTTTGCCTGGCGGGGGAACCGGATTTGCTTCTCACGGTATATTAGAACCGAATCAATTTGCAAAGGAATTAATTTCCTTAATTGTATTATCATGGGTTATGCGTTATATTCGCCGTTTTGTTTGGAAACTTTCTCAGAGGAAAAAGCACATTGGATAAAGGTTACAATATGTTAAAATCCCGTTTACTTTATTTTATCGCACTACCGCTGCTTTTCTTGGCAATGTCGGGCTTTTGGAGTTGTGAAGAAAACCCAAATCCGGTTGAATTGACAAATCGAAACGCAAACATTGTGACGGATACATTATTTGCGACGTACGACACCACCTTTAGCCGCGACAAAACCATCACGACGCTGGCTGCCGAACGCCTGCTGCTTGGCGAAGCCGGGGGAATAAAAAGCCGGATCATTC
>CAYVDX010000064.1:0-10746 GCA_964450485.1 uncultured Calditrichaceae bacterium | reverse complement strand
CCAAAAAAGCGATTAAAAAAGCGATTCGCCTGCAGGTGGAAAACAAGGGTTTTGCGTTTGTGGAAGTGCTTTCGGAATGCCCCACACACTTGAAACTTTCGCCGCAAGAAGCGCAAAAATGGGTGAAAGAAAAAATGACGCCGGTGTTTCCGCTGGGCGTCAAAAAAGATGTTGAGCAGGCGCCCTGGTTCTCGCCGTCCCCGCCGCAATTCGACCCGATGCTATTGGTCGAACAAATTCCGGGTTCATCAATAAAAACAAAACGTTATGGCAGTGGGTTTCCATCAGATATTGACCCGGATGATATTTCGCTGAAGCTGGCCGGCGCCGGCGGCGACGGCGCGCAAACCGCCGCGATGATCATTGCCCGCGCAGCCATCAACGAAGGTTTTGACGCAACCCATATTCCCAGTTACGGACCGGAATCCCGCGGGGGAACCTCCTATGCCGATCTGCATATTGCCAGGGAGGAAGTGCTTTCCCCGGCGTCGCCCGATCCACATATTTTGATCGCATTCAATGCCCCGAGTCTGGCAAAATTTGCTCCGACTGTTAGAAAAGGCGGTATCATCCTTTATGATCGTTCGGTCATTTCCGAGCCGGGCCATTTCGATCCGCAGGTACAGGCTTTCGGCATTCCCTTTGCCGAAACGGCCAAGGATTTAGGCAAGGTAATGGTAAAAAACATCGTGGCAGTGGGCGCGCTTCAGGCGATAACGGAAATGTTTCCGGCGGAGAGTTTTTTCGATGTGATCCGCATGATGTTGGGGGACAAATGCGCGCTGATCCCGCTCAACGAAGCGGCATTTGAGTGGGGACAAAAGTTGATCCGGGAAAGCCTCAAAAAAGAAACGTCACCGGGAATAAATTCTTGACAAAATTTGGGAAAAATACTGAGAAATAACATGTTTTATTCAGAAAGGATGCCACATAACCTGTTCCCGCCACGATTTTTTACAGCCATTAATTTCTTGATTTATAAAAAGTTGAGCAGACTTTTTAGCGATGTTATGCAGAATTGTGGCACGCATTTTCCGGGTAAAACAATTTGGTGATAAATCTTAATTCTATCTTTTACAGCGAGTTATGATGTGAGAAAAAAATGTGGCAAATCGTTTGCTTTAGGTGGCTTTATAAAAAACGAAACACATTCCGGAGCGTTTTTCGAAGGTTCAATATCATGGTAATTCTGACGGCAATAATGGCATTGGGCGGATTAACGATACTACTAAGTTTGCTGCTGATATTTGCAAATAAAAAGCTTTTTGTGCAGGAAGATCCCCGTATCGACATCGTTGAAGAGATGTTGCCTCACGCAAACTGCGGCGCGTGCGGTTTTCCCGGCTGCCGGCCGTTTGCGGAAGCATTGGTGAAAGGCGATGCGCCGCCGGCGAAATGCACGGTGAGTTCCGAAGAGGGCATTGTTCAAATCGCAAAATTTTTAGGCGTCGAAGCCGGCGAGCAAGAGAAAATCGTCGCGCGTTTGGCGTGTGCGGGTGGAATTAATGTTGCCAGGAATCGTGCGAAATATGAAGGGCTGGAAACCTGTCGCGCGGCTGCGGTTGTGACCGGCGGCGGCAAAGGGTGTTTTTGGGGATGTTTGGGATTAGGCGATTGCGAAGATGTGTGCGATTTCGACGCGATTCACATGAATGGATTTTCTTTGCCGGTGGTGGATGAAGACAACTGCACCGCTTGCAATGATTGCGTGGAAGTTTGCCCGAAAGATTTGTTTTCCCTGCACCCAGCCAGCCATCGTTTGTGGGTCGCCTGCAAAAACCGGGAATTTGGGGATGAGATTTTAGAAGATTGCGAAGTGGCCTGCACTGCCTGCGCTCGTTGTGCTTTAGACGCGCCGGGTGATTTGATCAAAATGGTGGGAAACCTGCCGGTGGTGGATTACAGCAAAAATCACAACACACAGGTACCAATCCAGCGTTGCCCCACCGGCGCGATTGTTTGGCTGGATAAAGAAAAAGGCGTGATCAAAGGCAAGGAAAGCAAGAAGATTATTCGCAAAAGCGCGGTGCGGCCGGGGGCGACTTAAAATGGGCGGGGCGAACGGCCGTTTGCGCCTACATAAAATAAAATTAATCGTTTGAAATGAACCAAATAAATTTTGTAAGGATGGGTAAAATGGCAAAAGAGAAAAAATCGTTTAAATATCCTGGGAAACGTGCGGCCATGGATGGCAATACGGCCGCCATTATGTGCGAGCGGGAATCGACGGATGCAGCGGGCGCCTATCCCATTACCCCTTCGACCCAAATGGGCGAATATTGGGCGGAAGCGGCCGCGAAAGGCCACATCAATATTTCCGGCAAGCCGCTGATTTTTATCGAACCGGAAGGCGAGCACGCCGCCGCCGCGGTAACCGCCGGGTTATCAATGACCGGTTTGCGATCGGCAAATTTTTCTTCCGGCCAGGGCATTGCCTACATGCACGAATCGCTCTACGCCGCCGTGGGTAAGCGGTTGACCTATGTGCTGAATATCGGCGCGCGGGCCATGACAAAATCCACGTTGAACGTCCATGCCGGACACGATGATTATCACGCCGTCGATGACACCGGTTTTTTTCAAATGTTTGCCAAAAACGCGCAGCAGGTCGCCGATCTGAATATTATGGCGCATAAAATCGCGGAGCTGGCCCTGACGCCCGGCATCATTGCGCAGGACGGTTTTTTGACCACGCATCTAATCGAATCGCTGATGATCCCGGAACGGGAACTCATTGCCGAATACTTAGGTCGCCCGGATGACATCATTGATACGCCCACGCCGGCGCAGCGGATTATTTACGGCGACAAACGCCGGCGCATCCCGGAATTATGGGACGTCGATAACGTAGTAATGGCCGGCATCGTGCAAAACCAGGATTCCTACATGCAAAGCGTGGCCGCGCAGCGTCCCTTCTTTTTTGATCACATCCGGGAGCTGACCGATCAGTCCATGGCGGAATTTTATGAGCTCACCGGGCGTCGTTACCAGCGGGTGATGACCTATCGCGCCGAGGACGCCGATTATCTCATCCTTGGGCAGGGCAGCGTCATTCCCAGCGCGGAGGTCGTTTCGGACTATCTGCGCGAGACACGCGGCATTAAAGTCGGCGTTGTCAACATGGTAATGTTTCGCCCGTTCCCCGGCGATCTCATTAGCAAAATCATCAAAGGCAAAAAAGGCGTGGCTGTTTTGGAGCGTCTCGATCAACCGTTGGCCGTCGATCTTCCGCTAATGAAAGAGTTGCGCGCTGTGATTACCAAATGTTTGGAAAACGGGCAAGTCAAAGGCAAGGATCAGCCCTATCCGGAACTTGAAACCTATAAAAATGCTGCCGGTGCACCGCGGCTTTATTCCGGTTCATTCGGCATGGGCAGCCGCGATTTGCAGCCGGAAGGACTCATCGGCGCGGTGGAAAACATGCTGCCGGACGGCGATCACAAAAAAATGTTTTATCTCGGCATTGATTTTATCCGCAAAACCGCGTTCACGCCCAAGCAGGAAATTTATCAGCAAACCATTGAAGAAGCATATCCGCACGTCAAAGAATTGGCGGTGCGGGGCAGTGAAAATCCCAACCTGATGCCCAAGGACAGCATTACGGTGCGCTTCCACTCCGTGGGCGGTTGGGGCGCTATCACCACCGGAAAAAATCTCTCGATGACCCTGTTTGATTTGCTGGGCTATCACATCAAATCAAATCCAAAATACGGATCGGAAAAGAAAGGCCAGCCGACCACTTATTACCTCGCTGCCGCGCCGGAGCCGATCCGCATCAATTGCGAATTCTATTACGTCGATGTGGTGCTCTCGCCCGATCCCAACGTGTTTAAGCACACCAACGCGCTGGCCGGGCTGAAAAAAGGCGGCATTTTTATCATCCAAAGCGACCAGGATTCTTCCGACAAAGTGTGGGCGGATATCCCGTCGCATTATCAAAAGTTCATCGTGGACAACGATATTCACCTCTATTATATCGATGCCTTCAAGATCGCCCGTGAAGAAGCGAGCGACCCGGAATTACAGTATCGCATGCAGGGCATTGCCTTCCAGGGCGCTTTTTTTCAGGCGTCGCCCATCATGGAAAAAACCGGTCTCAGCGAAGACAAACTGTTCAAGGCGATTCACGATCAATTGCAACATAAGTTTGGCGGTAAAGGCGCGCGGGTGGTGGCAGACAACCTGCGCGTGGTTCGCCGGGGCTTTGATGAAGTGCATGAAATTGAAAATAAAGTTGTCGGGACAGGCGTAAACGGGAACGGCAAAATGGCCTATGTCGAACCGCCGCTGCCGGTGATGTTGAAAAAACAGCCGCAAAGTAAAGCGCCGGCCACGGATATTCACCGCTTTTGGGAGCAAACCGGGAATTTTTATGCCAGCGGTCGCGGTAATGATAATATTACCGATCCGTTTATCGGGTTGAGCCTCATTCCGGCGGTCACCGGCGTTTATCGCGACATGACCGGCATTCGCTTCGAGCACCCGGAATGGATCGCGGAAAACTGCACCGCCTGCGGCGATTGCTACACGGTTTGCCCGGATTCCGCCATTCCCGGGCTGGTAAATGATGTTGCCGATGTGTTTGATACCGTCGTGAAACGCCTTAAAAAACACGGGCATGAAGTCAAACATTTGCCCAAGGCGGTGCGACAGTTGGAAAGCAAGCTGCGCACGCTGTTCAGCGAAGCGGCGGAAACCGATTCCGTGGATAAAATGATGACGCAGGCTATTCAAAAGACCATCAAAGACAGCGATTTGAACGGCGATGAAAAAAAGGCGCTGCAAAAAGAATTTGCGCTGTTTGAAGATGAATTGGGCGATTTTCAGTTCTCGCTGACCCGTCCGTATTTCACGTTGTTGGAAAAGAAAAACAAAAACAGCGGCGGATTGTTCAGCATCACGGTGAATCCCTACACCTGCAAAGGCTGCATGGAATGCGTGGAAGTGTGCAACGATGACGCGCTGCGCCCGGTGACGCAAACCGAGGATTCCATCAAGCGGATGCGCAACGAGTGGGATTTTTGGTTGGATTTGCCCAACACCAAGGAAAAATTCAGCCGGATCAGCAACATCGATGAAGGCGTCGGCGCGTTGGAAACCCTGCTTTTGGACAAAAACAACTACCTCTCCCTGGTCAGCGGCGACGGTGCTTGCCTGGGTTGCGGCGAGAAATCCGTCATTCACTTATTCACATCCACGGTGGAAGCATTGATGCAGCCACGGGTAGCCAAACATGTTGAAAAACTCGATGATTTGATTCAGCGCCTGGAAAAACACATCCAGCTTAAACTCGTGCAAAACATGGATGTTAGCGATTCGTCGGCGATGGAAAAAATTGTGTCGGAAATGAAAGATACGGATTTGACGCTCGCCGGTATTGCCGGGAAAATGGAAAAATTGCGCGGCACGCAGCCGATTGATCAGGACTGGCTGCGGCGGGTGACTCAATTGGTTGCCAAGCTGAAAAATTTGAAATGGAAATACACCGACGGAACCACCGGAAAAGGGCGCTCAAATATGGGAATGCTGAACTCCACCGGCTGCACCTCGGTGTGGGGCAGCACTTATCCCTTCAATCCCTATCCGTTTCCCTGGGCAAATCACCTCTTTCAGGACGCCGCTTCAATGGCGTTGGGCGTGTTTGAAGGTCACATGGCAAAAATGGCGGAAGGATTTAAAGCGATTCGCATGGCGGAATTGGAATTGGAAGGAAAATACAACGCCGAAGCACACGAACCGTTTTTCACCTATTTTAACTGGCGGCAATTCTCCGATGAAGAATGGCTGCTCTGTCCGCCGGTGGTTGCGCTTGGCGGCGACGGCGCCATGTATGACATCGGTTTTCAAAATCTTTCCCGCGCATTGATGTCCGGCAAGCCGGTAAAAATTGTGGTCGTCGATACCCAGGTTTACTCCAACACCGGCGGCCAGGCTTGTACTTCCGGCTTTTTCGGGCAGATTTCCGATATGGCGCAATACGGAAAAGCCATTCAGGGCAAGCAGGAAGTGCGCAAGGAAATCGGCTTGATCGGCATGGCGCATCGCACCGCGTATGTGATGCAGAGCAGCATGGCAAATCCCAATCACATGATCGAAGGATTTATCCAGGGGCTAAATGCCAAACGACCGGCGTTGTTTAATTTATACACGCCCTGTCAGCCGGAGCACGGCATCGGGGATGATTTATCAACCCATCAAGCCAAGTTGGCCGTGGAATCGCGGGCGTATCCGCTGTTCCGTTACAACCCGGACAATGGTAAAATTCCGGAAGAATGTTTCGATTTGGATGGCAACCCGGCGAGGGAGGATGATTGGCCGACCTACACGCTTCATTATACCGAAGGCGGTCGCGAAAAATCCATGGAAGTACCGATGACATTCGCTGATTTTGCCGTCACCGAAGCGCGTTTTCGCAAGCATTTTCGCAAGATTCCCCAGGACGCCTGGAACGAGGACATGGTTCCTTTCCACGAATTTTTGGAAATGGAGGAAGAGGAACGCGAAGGCTTGTATCCCTACATTTGGGCGGTGGATCGCAAGAAACAGCTCAGCCGGGTGCTGGTGGCCGCGCCGATTGTCGAGTCCGCGCTGGATCGAAAGGATTTCTGGACGATGCTGCGCGCTTTGGCCGGCGTTCACAAGGAAGCTGCCCCGGCGGAAGATTTGGAAAGCAAGATTCGCTCGGAAATTGTTGGGAACATCGCTTCCGGTTTGATGAAGCTGGCCGGCGGCAATGGCCAGGGATTCGCGGCGTTGGCGGGCGGCGCATCACCAGCGTCGGCGGAAACAGCGGTTGCGACCGCCGCGCCCGCGGAAGCGCAAGGCGACGCCATGGCGCCCTGGATCGACACGGACGAATGCACTTCCTGCGATGAGTGCATCAAGATCAATAACAAGATTTTTGAGTATAACGCCGAGAAAAAGGCGTATATCAAAAATCCCAACGGCGGGCCGTATCGCGACCTGGTGAAAGCGGCGGAAAAATGCACCGCTCAAATTATTCACCCGGGACTCCCGGCCGATCGCTCGGAAAAAGACATTGATAAATGGATCAAACGGGCGGAGAAGTTTAACTGAATGATGGAAAAGAGTTGTGCTTGCAAAAATCGCCGTAAATTCCCCTCCTTGACAAGGAGGGGACAGATTTTCGACGCGTTCAGCGAGAAAATCAGGGGTGGTCGGCTCGATTTCGCAGCACCAACCACCCCTGCGTCGCTTGCTGAACGCTTCACGACGCTGTCCCCTCCTTAGTAAGGCGGGGAATTTGAATCGTTTTGAAAGTAAAACGATTGAGTCGTTAAAAATAGCTTAATGCGGTATAAATTCAGGTGTGTTTATTTTCAAAAAATAGTCATTTGAAAATAAACGCCACCCATGATATTAACAACAAGTTAGGCGAGCAATAAGTGAAGAAATTAATCCTTATTTTCTGTTATCTATTAACGGTTTTTAGTTATTCCTTCGGCCAAAATAAATCACCGCTTTTGGTTTCTGTTGGAACGAATCTTTCATCTTTCCTACACGAGGAAGGCGAATGGCAGTTAGGCTATAATCTTGGATTAACATTTAACGTTCACCTTTACAAAAATTTATCGATGACGCTGCCATTTTCATATACCAGAATTAATGCTTCGCCTAAGAATGTGGAAAGTCAATCTATCCAAGATGTTGGAGAGTATATTTATAAAACATTGACTGACTGGCAACTTGCGGTTGGGGTTATTGAAATTCCATTGTTATTTACCTATAAATTTTTCTCAAAAAACAGATATGATATTAGCTATATTGTAGGACTTGGGCTAGGTTTTACCGAAAAAGATTATTCCAGGATAGAAAAATTTACGAAAACGGATGAGATAATTGGTGTTGAAAGATATGGATATCCGCTTGAGCCACAACATCCAACTCCTCCTCTCTTCGGAAATATATATACCGGAATCCGGTTTCATAAAGGTCGGTTTTATATTGACTTATTGTACGCTTATTATCCAGACAATATAAAAGAGATCAATAAACTCAATAGTATATCATTAAAATTGGGTATTGATTTTTTTAAGCGTAAAGAATCAATTTAAACTTTTTTTGATAACACAAATTACGGTCTATAAAATATAACCGATGGAAATGTCACTAAATCATAAACCAAAAACCTTCCCCCACGGCGTTCACCCGCCGGAGGCAAAGGATGAAACCAGTGGAAAACCCATCCGCCGCTTTCCGTTTGCCCCGGTGATGATCATCCCGCTTTCCCAACACACCGGCGCGCCGGCCAGGCCGATTGTGCGCGAAGGACAGGAAGTGCAACGCGGGCAAAAAATTGCCGAACCGGATGGTTTTATGTCCGTTGCCATGCACGCCCCGGCGTCGGGAGAAATCAAGCGGATCAATTGGGCGCCGGCCGCCAACGGAAAAATGGTGATGAGCATTTATTTACAGCCGTTTCCCGCGTCAGGACAGGCCGTGAACGAGGGAACGCCCTGCAACGTGGAAACCGCCGCGCCGGATGAAATTATCAACGCCATCCAGGACGCCGGGATTGTCGGGTTGGGCGGCGCGGCTTTTCCCACGCATGTCAAGCTGAAGATCCCCGAGGGCAAATCAGTGGATACCCTGGTCATCAACGGCATTGAATGCGAGCCATATCTCACCACCGATCACCGGGTGATGCTTGAGCAAAAAGAAGATATTTTTATGGGCATCCGCTACCTGCTGAAAGTGACCGGCGCAACGCGGGCAATCATCGGGGTGGAGGCAAACAAGCTCGACGCTGCC
Organism: uncultured Calditrichaceae bacterium; assembly: GCA_964450485.1. Lineage (GTDB taxonomy): Bacteria > Calditrichota > Calditrichia > RBG-13-44-9 > J075 > JACKAQ01. The sequence goes on along the minus strand of CAYVDX010000064.1, from coordinate 1,974 downwards.
GAGGCGCTGCGTGACGCGATTCCAAAAGATATGTCGGTTTCCGTGGATGTGCTAAAAGTAAAATATCCCCAGGGCGCGGAAAAAATGCTCATCAAGGCGCTGCTGGATCGGGAAGTGCCTTCGGGCGGACTGCCGGTGGATGTGCACGTCGTCGTGGTAAACGTTGCCACCACGGCGGAGATCGGTAGATTGCTGCCTCACGGACGCGGCATTCAGGAACGGGTCATCACCATCACCGGCCCGGGCATCGAAAAGAAAGGGAATTACCTGATCCCCATCGGCACGCCGCTCCGTTATGCGCTGGCGCAAGCGGGAATGAAAGAGAATGTTGACCGGGTGTTTTTGGGCGGCCCGATGATGGGCAATGCCGTGTCCAGCCTGGATATTCCCATTACCAAAGGCACTTCCGGCGTGGTGGCGTTTACCGGCGAAGAAGCTGTCCAAACACACCAGAAAATTTATCCCTGCATTCGCTGCGGCTACTGCCTGGACGCCTGCCCGCTGTTTCTCAATCCCTCCCGGTTGGGCGTGCTGGCGGAAAGCGAGGAATACGAACGGATGGCGGATGAATATCATTTATTCGATTGCTTTGAATGCGGCTCTTGTTCTTACGTGTGCCCGTCGCATATTCCGCTGGTGCAGTATTTTCGTATTGCCAAAGGCATTTTGCGATCAAAAAAGGCAGCGTCGTGATATTGAAAATTGAAATGGGACAGAGGGTCAAAAGCGGAGCTTTAGGGGAAAATGACGTTACAAAGCGGGAGCTTTGTAACGAGAAAAAAAAGTTACTCAAGCGGCATCCTGAGCGGAGTCGAAGGATAGCGGAGTCGAAGGATAACGGACAATTAACGATTGAAAACAATGAATAAAACACTGGAAATACACACGTCGCCGCACATTATCAGCGGCAATAGTACTGATGTTATTATGCGCAACGTGGTTTTCGCGCTGCTGCCCTGCGCGGCATTTGCGATTTACGTTTTTGGAACGGTTGTGCTGCTGTCATTAACGGTTGCGACCGTTTCCGCGGTGTTGACCGAGCATCTGCTCTGCATTTTTAACGGAAAAGAATCCACCATCGGCGATTGGTCCGCAACCATCACCGGCTTGATTTACGGGTTGACGCTTCCCCCCGGTCTGCCGTTGTGGATGGTTGCTTTTGGCGGCATTATCGCCATCGCATTGGGTAAATATTTGTTCGGCGGATTGGGGAACAATGCTTTTAATCCCGCGCTGGTGGGCAGGGCGTTTTTGCAGGCCGCTTTTCCCGTGGCCATTACCACCTGGCAGCCGGTTTTTAGCGCGGATCGTTTTACCAGCTTGCCATCTTCCGCGCTGGCCTTTCCATTTACGGAACCGGTTTACGACGCCGTTTCCGGGGCGACGCCGCTTTCGGCAATGAAATTCGATCATCAATTTGCCCAAACCTACGATTTGGTGATGGGACTCACCACCGGTTCCATCGGTGAAACCAGCGCCGTGCTCATTTTGTTGGGCGGTGCGTATCTCGCGATCAGAAACATGCTCAACTGGCAAATTCCCGCCTCAATTTTCGCCACGGTCATCGTGCTGAGCGCTGTTTTTCACTGGATGAATCCGGCGATTTATCCCACGCCGATGTTCATGCTGTTCTCCGGCGGACTGATGTTCGGCGCGGTTTTTATGGCCACGGACATGGTCGCATCCCCGGTGACCACGCCCGGCGTGATCGTTTACGGAATCATCATCGGAACAATGGTTGTGGTGATTCGCCTATGGGGCGGCTTGCCGGAGGGCGTGATGTATTCCATTTTGTTTGCCAATGCCGCGTCGCCGCACATCGACCGGTTGATTCAACCGCGGGTTTACGGCACGGGCGTGCAGCGAGGTGTGAAATGAATCAAATTGATCTGCAAAAAAATGAGTGAACAACCCAATAGCTGGAACATGCTGCGCACCATGGGCGGCGTGGGAATTTTGTGCGCGATTTTGATC
>CAYVDX010000063.1:0-10752 GCA_964450485.1 uncultured Calditrichaceae bacterium | reverse complement strand
AGCGACCCGGAAGTGATCGAAAATCGGGTAATTGCCAGATCAAACTCCCCGGGCGTGAGGGAATTACGCCTGCCGGGCGTGCCGTGCAAAGCGCGGCTGTTTCCCCAATTCAGACGATCATTTCCGGCGAAAGGATCTACTTTTTCATCGCTAAAACCCGGCGCGTTATTTAGCGAATAGGTATAGCGTTGCACCGTGTCTTTTTGCGCGTTGATCACTGTTACTGTTTCCGCCGTTTTGTTGGATAACCCGTTACTGCCGAACGTCGCACCGTCAATTGTCAACACCAACGCATTTCCGGGAATCAGCGAATTATAAACGCTTGAGGAATCGCTAAAATAGTTTGGATCGAGAATGACCGCGTATTGCCGGGCTTGAATCCACAAACCTGCGCCGTTGACAGGTTGAATAATATCGTAGGATACGCCGTCGCCAACTTGCCATTCGGTTAGATCAACCGCCGTATTTCCGGCATTGAAAATCTCCACAAATTCATCGCTGCGCTCCGATTCCAGTGGATCAAACATGACTTCGGTCACGACGATTTGGGCGTTGGCAGTGAAGTTCATTAGCAAAATGATTAGCAAAAATCGCATCAGAGATCGCATTTTAGACACACTCGTTGTCAATTTATCGCGAAATAGTTCGTTTGTTAGGAGTGACCGATATTACCAAAAAATTGGGAAATATCAAATAGTGCAGAAAAAAAATGTGGGATTGTCAAAATACAAAAATTTTTACGGAATTGCCAACAGGCAGGCGGCGGCATAAAAAATATACTCAGCGTAAAATAATATCCAGGTAAAAAGATAAAACCGGGAGATTTGCCGCTTTTTCAGCGGGTCAATTTTGCGGGCAACTTGCAACAATATCGCGAATAAAATTAAATGGCTGATAACCAAAACCGCGGCATCTGCGCCCGGCAATCCGACAATGCCGGCGGCAATCAAGCCCAGGTAGCAAAGCGAAAGCAGCCCAAGTCCAATGTTGAATACTTTGCGCGCGCCTAATTTTATTGTCAGGGTAATGATTTGGAATCGGCGATCTCCCATCATATCCGGGATGTCCTTAAACCAGGCAATTACGAGACTTATCCCGAACATGAAAATTGTTAACGCCCAAATTTTTGGTGGAATTTTCTCCGCGCCGTTCATCAAAAATTGAAAATGGAGGAACAAAAAGATATTAACAATCAAGCCGCGAATCGTGAAAATGCAGGCTGCCGCCCAAAAATGAAAGCGTTTTAACCGCACCGGGGGGAGGGAATATGCCGTGCCGATCAGCAGGCTGAAAATGACGGTAAACGCCAGGAATTTTCCCTGGCTGATTGCCAGCAGGATTGAGATTGCCACCGCCGCGAGAATGATTTTCCAGCCGGTTCGCAGTGAAAAATCACCGGCGGCCAGCGGCAAATCCGGTTTGTTGATCCGGTCGATATCGATGTCGGTGATTTGATTCAGCCCGACAATGTAAATGTTTGCGCCGAGGCAACTCACCAGCGCAATGATCAGCCCTGAAACGTGAAATTCCGCCGGAACAACAGTTGTCCACGCGATAAAATACAGGCTGACAACGCTCAACGTCGTTCCGATAACGGTATGCGGGCGCGAGAATTTGACAAAAGCCGCGAGAATTTTTCGCAACCCGGAAATGTCCGACCTGAGAGTGGTATTTTCCATTACTTTTTTCCTTTTTCCCGGCTCTTCGCCCCGGCTGATACTGTTTTTTTCACAAAAACCGAAGTCCTTTTCTCCCTTCTTTCTTCACGCTTCCCCCCTCACGCTTTCCTCCCCTGCAACAAGCCAAACCGAATCAATCCGCTGCGATAGCCGCTGATCATCAGGCTCATCGCCATTGCCCCGCGGATGGTTGAAAAACCCGCCTGGGCCAGCCCGGTAATGCTTTTTAACCGGAAAACGGAGCGCACCACCGCCTTCCAAAACGGCGCGACCGCTTCCGTCCAATCGGCGGTCTCGATTGTTGTAAAGCCCACGCTTTTTGCGAGATTGGCATACTCGGAAGTGGAAATAATGTAAGGCAAGTGGTAAGCCTGATAAATTTTTTCGAGAGAATTTCGCTCATCCGGCGTTAATTCCGGCAATTCGGGGCGATGACACCAGGTTGCCATCAAGAATATTCCGCCCGGCTGTAACAGATCAAAACAGGTTTGCAAAAACCGTTTTTTATCGGGCATGTGTTCGCCGCTTTCCAATGACCAGACGAGATCAAATGATTCGGCCGGGAACGGCGGATTCATGGCGTCCGCCGCAAAAAAGTGCGTTTTTTTCGCCAGCCCGGCGTCGATAGCCCGTGTTTTTGCGCGGGAAACCTGCACCGGACTCAGGGTAATTCCGGTAACATCCGCGCCAAATTTTTCAGCCAAATACAACGAACTGCCGCCCACGCCGCAGCCCACATCGAGAATCTTCCGGGGTTGGGAAACTTGTCCCCAGCGGAGGAATTCCTCGATCAGATCAACCTGCGCCTGGAAATGGTCTTTTTCCGCCGTGCCGTCCGGTCCGTAGTACCCGTGGTGCATGTGTTCGCCCCAGGTTTCTTCCCACAGCCGGGTTGAGGCGTCGTAAAATTTTTGGATATTTTGGTTCAATTCTCTCATTGGATGTTCATCGATTTGTGTTTTAGTAACCCATGTTACGCACTGATTGCTTGTAAGCCCTTGAAAGGGCTAAAAACGATTTTTAGTATCCCTTTGGCCCCACGCTGAATCGTGGGGCTAACACATTGTTCAGCTCCACGGTGAGTCGTGGGGCTAACACATTGTTTTATTTAATGCTATTAGCCCCGCTTTGGGATTTGGCGTGTAACATCACTTAGTAAACGGATAACCACAATATTGTCAGGATTCCCGCTATGACAAGAAAAGCGATGCTGGCGACCTGTTGCCAGGTCAGCGGATCCGTTTGCAGCGCATTTTTCCGAAGACTTTTTCGATAAAATCGTTTTCGGACAGGCTTTAGCAAAATTGCCAGAATCGCCATTGGGATAAATAAAAATCCGGCTAAATTTCCGGCAATCATTCTCATCGAGAAAATCAGCTTTCGGGAAAAAATCATTTCCTCATGAAGCTTTTCCTTTCCGGTGTCGGATAACGCCAGCGGCGAATCGCCGGCCGTTGGCTTTTCGCCGACAATAGCGATGGCGTATTTTTCTTTCATTACCCAATGGGGCGCGACGTATCGCGTTTGTATGCTTGTAAATCCGGCGGTTTCAAACCATTTCAAATATTCCTGTTCGCCGGGAAAAAGCATCCAGGCGTCCGCCAAAAACCGGCTGATTTTGTTTTCCGGGCGAAGCGGCCCGATGAGCAGCGCTTTTCCGCCGGGTTTTAGCACGCGGTAAGCTTCGGCAATTCCCCGCCGCGGCGCCGGCCAATATTCAATGCTGCCGGCGGAAATATAACGATCAAAGGCGTCCGTCGGAACCGGTAAATTCTCGGCGTCGCCTAATTGAAACCGGCAAGACCGCAACGCCGGTTTTCGCATTGCGCGCGCCATTTGATGGGGACTTTGATCGATGCAAGTGACATTTCCCGGATCAATTTTTTGAACAATTCCCTCGGTTGTGAAACCGGTTCCCGAACCCACATCGATCGTTTTCAAATCCCGGCGGAACAAATCCGCTATCGCCAGGGCTTGGCTGCGCATCCGTTCCGTCCAAAAAAACGGGTTTACGTACTGATCGTAAAAAACGGATAAAAACCGGTAGAACCAAAAGGCTTCTGTTTTGTGCTGTAAATATCGCATAAATATAAAATTATCGCATTATTTTAAGCGCGTTGCCGCTGCCACATTTCAACTAATTTTTCCAGTTCGCCAACCACTTCCATGCCGGCATGAAAACCGGTTCCTTCAAAAATGACCCGCGTTTTGCCCGACGCTCGCGTCGATAAACGCACCTCAATTCGCGAATCCATGACTTCCGGAATTTTGCGGAACATCCCCTCGCGGGTCGGTGCGTGCAACAATCCGCTGTTATTTGAACGATGTGCAATCATTTCCAGGCAATGCTTCCGGTCTTTTACAACCCAGTTAACCGTTTCGGAACCAATTTCCAACTTTTCGATTTTTGCGCCGGAATAGGTCGCAAATCGGAATAGCCGGTCTTCATGTTTAAACCCGATGATGAAGCCCGGGAATGCGCCGCGAATCCAGGGAATAATTGCCGTCGATGCGGTAATGCTCGTGCCTGTTTGCGAAAAATGATTGCTCTGGAACCAGACCCAGCATTCCGGAAAGGAGCGTCCCCAATCTTTTTCAATATACCCACGCCCGCCGGTGAAGTCCATCCGCGAATCATTCATTTTTAGCTGACCGGCAGTTCGGTGATCCAGGCTGACAACACCGTGATAACACTGCATAAACGGCGCCCAGGCATACCAGCCCATAATCCCGGGCGATAATATTGTGACCGGCCAGGGGATTAGCCCGGTAAACACCAATTCACCTTTTAAAACAAAATTTTCGCGCGCAATGTCCAGGGCGACATAACTGGCAGTAAACCGATTCTCGCCAATTTGAATATCAAAACGCCCGTTTGCAGATCGAAATGAGTTGGTTGGGTACTCAATAAACCGGACTTTTCCATTGTTACCATCAAAAATCTGCACAAAGGCCTGTGAATTTGCGGAATCATTCGACCAAAATATCCCCGGAATCACGGCCAGCCGTCTTTTTCCGGCGGCATCAATTAATTTGAAATACCATCCTTCAAAAAATGGCGGCTTTTTCCCGGACCCGTGATAACATGCCGGATTTAGTGTTGTACGAATCGCACGGAGCATGATAACCCCATCTTGATGTGTATTCGATTGTTGGAGTTTTTATTAAATTTCATTGCGATTGTGCAGCAAAATTATGAGAATTACAGTCCCCATTCTAACACTGCAAACACAGTTTCGGTTTGCGGTCGAGCATGGATATGAATTTTGGAGAACCGGCTTTCTCCAGGCTTCGATTCCTGAGAATATTAACAACGCCGCCTTTTAATCAAAGATAAAAATTTTATGAAGGGCCTGAACGCTTGCCGCGGCGGCGTGACAACGCAAGGAAAACTAAAACAAACGGAGAATCTCTTTGGTTAAACTTTGGCGAAGAGCCCGTGTTTTTGGACAAACAATGCGAAATGTCAGCAAAATGAGTCAGACGAAAAGGTAGGGAAATGCTTCATAAGCTTTTATTTTTTATGGGATTAACCACCGGCTTTGTTTTGTTCAAAACATAGCGCATTGACAAATGTCACATAGTCCACCAAAAAAAATAAAATTTTTATCGTCATGCTATTGCAAAAGCAAGATGATTTTAGTATCTTTCTTTGTCATTGGTTAAGTTAAGATTTAAAAATAAACTTTATCTGTTTCTTATATTCATGTGCGTTTACCTCTGATTGTATTTGCGTATTCCAATATTTTTAACCACAATGACGCCACGGGTTCAAGGTTGTCTTCCTCACTTTACCCTCGATTTTTTTGAATTGGGTTCAGGGAAAATTCAATTCACAAGGTGGCCAGGTTTAATTTATTATTATTTTTAGCTTGAAACGTCAGAAAGATTTGGAGGCGTAATATGCAACATCGAGATATGCGCAAAGTCTTGTCACGTTTGTATGTGTTGGCATTGCTTTTTATCGGATTGATTTATATGCAGGATGCAATTTTGGCAGACCCTGACGCAATCGCTACATTAAACAATGCCACGTCAGAATTTGCATCATCGCCGATTCCGGCGCAATCATTTGTCGGATTCCATTTGAGCGGTGAGTCTGCTGTTATCGCGTTAATTATCGTAACTATATTTTTTGGATTTGCCTGGCGGGTTTCACGTTCAGGGTCTTACGAAATGTAGTTTTTTCTTTCCATAACTTACATTACGTTTCGGTTATCAAAACAATCGCCTGTAGGCTGATATTTTTGTCATTTTCTTTCCGGTTGAAAATTGATCGCGGTTTGTTTGCCGCGATTTTGTTTTTATATTCAAGTTCAGCGGCTTGAAAACACAGCAAAAAGAAGATGACGTCCACTTTTCAACACATCAAAATAGTTCTCAAGCGCCATTATCTCCTGTTTATATTTTCATTGGTGATTATTGGCTACGCGGCGATTCCGCTTCCCTCTCCCCTATTTCCGAACAATTACAGCACGGTCGTACTCGGCGATTCCTCCGCCACCCGGACGCATGTTTCACCGATTTTACGCGTGTTTCTCAATCGCGACGAACAGTGGTGTCTTCCCCCTTCCGCGACGCAAAAAATTCCCGCAAAGCTGACGACGGCCGTCCTGACGTATGAAGATCAATATTTTTATTATCACCCGGGGATAAATCTTGTCGCCGTTGCGCGCGCGATTTACCAAAATCTGACGGCAGGCCGGACGGTCAGCGGCGCGAGTACCATCACCATGCAAGTCACACGCTTAATGCGCCCCAAAAAACGATCCTATTTGAATAAAATTCTGGAAATTTTTCAGGCGTTAAAAATAGAATTGCATTATTCCAAAAACGATATTTTAAAGCTTTATCTCGATCATGCGCCGTATGGCGGGAATGTGATTGGATACATGGCGGCGTCATTGCGATACTTTGGTAAATTGCCGACGGAATTGACCTGGGGCGAAGCGGCAACCCTGGCTGTGCTGCCGAATGCCCCCGGGCTGATTTCACCGGATATTGATCCGGCCGGGTTGCGCAAAAAGCGGGACCGCTTGTTAAAAAAGTTGTATCGAAAAAAAATTATTGATCGCGGCGTATTGCAACTATCACTGTTGGAGCCGGCGCCGTCAGGCTCGCGGGGGTTTCCGATGCTGGCGCCCCATCTTTCGCAATTCTTAAAAGAAAAAAATGGCAAAAACGGCGGTGTGATTCAAACGACGATCCAGCCGGCGTTGCAAAAACAGGTAGAGCAATTATTAAAACAGCAAACCGATTTTCTCTCCGGCCAGGGGATTCACAATGGCGCTGTTTTGGTCGCCGAAACCGAAAGCGGTAAAGTGCGCGCCTATGCCGGTTCGCAGAATTTTTTTGATAGCGCGCACCAGGGACAGGTCGATGGCGTGCGCGCGCAACGCTCCCCCGGTTCACTGCTAAAACCGTTTTTATATGCCCTGGCTTTTGATGACGGAATTATTCTCCCACAAACGGTTTTGAAGGATGTGCCCACATTTTACGGCGCTTATTCCCCAAGCAACGCCGATGAAAAATTTTCCGGGTTAGTCACGGCAAAACAAGCGTTGATCCAATCGCTGAACGTCCCGGCGGTTCGCTTACTTTATACCTACGGCGTTTTTCCTTTTTATATATTTCTTAAATCGGCGGGTGTTTCAACACTCTTTCGCAACGCGGATGATTATGGATTACCGCTCGTGCTCGGCGGCTCGGAAGTGACGCTTTGGGATATGGCAGCGCTCTATCGCGGGCTGGGATTAGGCGGAAAATTTTCGAAGCTGCAAGTCGTGGAAAACGACGCAACGAATCCCGACCCTCCGAATACCGCCGATTTGATCAGCCCGGGCGCGAGTTATTTAGCCCTGAATATCTTACGCGAATTAAAACGCCCCGGCTCGGAATATTATTGGGAATTATTTCAAAATCAATTTCCGCTTGCCTGGAAAACCGGAACAAGCTATGGTCAAAAAGACGCGTGGGCGGTTGGCGTCAGTCCGCAATGGACGATTGCGGTGTGGATCGGTAATTTTTCCGGAGCGGGTAATGCAAACCTTGCCGGAGCGCGCTGTGCCGGCCCCCTGCTTTTCGACATTTTCAACAATCTGCCCCAAAACCCGCAAAAGGCCTGGTTTGCCGCACCGGACACCGGTTTGAAGGAAATCAGTGTTTGCCTGGAAACGGGTTTTGTCGCGAGTCCGAATTGCCCAAGCCCGGTGGTCGTTTCCGCGCCGCGATACATGAAACCGCTGCGATTATGCCCGTTTCATCAAAAAATTTTCGTATCGACGGATACGGGCGACGAGGTTTGTTCGATCTGCTGGACGCCGGGGCATTATGCCCCAAAATCGATGCTGATGTATCCGCCGGACGTTGCGCAATATTTGCGCAGGCATGGGCAAAATGCCGGATCTATCCCGCTGCACAATCCGAAATGCCCGGCACAGAGCGTTTACAAACCCCTTGAGATATTGTATCCACGCAACAATGCCCGACTGTGGGTGCCGCGGGATTTTGACGGTGAGAAACAAAAGGTAACCACTCGCGCGGCGCATCGAGACCGGCAGCGCACCATTTTTTGGTATTTAAATGATCATTACCTCGGCAGCACGACCGCCCGTCACGAGATGGCTGTATCATGCGAAAAAGGCTGGAATCAGTTAGAAATTGTCGATGAAATCGGCTATCGCGATCACAAACGGTTTTATGTGGATATGCGGAAGTAAGCAGCGTTTAGTCGCGTTTTCGGGGCGGCGGCGGATCTTCACCGGCGCGAAAAGCGGTCATTTCATTGCGATTTAGCACAACCACATCGCTGTCTTCCGGGCGTACTGAGCGCACCGAGACACGCCCTTTTTCCACGACGATTCGTATCGAATCCATCCGGCTCCAAACTGCAAATGTGGCCTGGTAGGCAAGCACGGTTGCGGTTTCCGTGGCAACAATAAACGGTCGCTCTTCATCATTGGCGACAATAAACAGAGCGGAACCGTCGAAAAATACAGTGCGGACCGAATCCGAAAAATCTTTCCAATAGCGCACACGGCTATCCGCATTTAGCTTTATCATCGAGCCATCCGTTAGGTCGAGGGTTTTTTGCTCTGTTTTTTGCGTTGCTATCTCAACCGGGAATTGCCGGTAAACCCTCCCCTGCCAAATATACACGAGGGATACTAAAAAAATCATCATGGCAAAAGCGATATAGGTTGCGCGAAAACGGCGTTGCGGCAAAATCAACCGAAATATTTTTGCGAATCTTGACATCACAACGCTCATCAAACCCTTTTTTGTTTGTGAACGCCCCGGCGAAAATGGCTGAACCGTCCTTTTTTCACGCGGCAGTTTCGGGGAATGCACAAAATATTCGGTATTTCCGGAACGCTCGAATTGTTCGCGCATTTCCTGGTATATGCGCCGATTTTCCACCGAGGCTAAGAGCCATTCATTCAACGCCTCTGATTCCCGGAGCGAGATGCGCTTAAACAAGCGTTTTACAATTAATTCGCGATAGTCATAAGCCGGCATGACAAACACATATTTAATCAAACGGTTCTGATATTATCAAACATCACCATTATCGGTCAATCCACTGCTTTCTTTTCCTGTTTTTGGAATCAACCGGGACAGAATAAAGCAAATTGATATGAATAGTTTTTGGCATTTTGTCATCGGTTGGGTAAATTAGCAAATAAAAAAAAAAGAATGGTTTGAAAATGAATAAAACACAATCGCAAAAAGCGACATTCGGGGCGGGCTGCTTTTGGTGTGTGGAAGCTGTTTTCCAGGATTTAAAGGGCGTTTCTAATGTTATTTCAGGATATGCGGGTGGGCATGTTGAAAATCCCGGTTATGAACAGGTTTGCAGCGGCACAACCGGTCACGCGGAAGTCGCCCAACTTACCTTCGATCCGAAAATCATTACTTATGAGCAACTGTTGGAAGTTTTTTGGCATGTTCACGATCCCACAACCTTGAATCGCCAGGGGGCGGATGTGGGCACCCAATATCGCTCGGTCATTTTTTATCACGATGCGGTGCAGCGGCAGCTTGCCGAAGCATCCAGGCAAGCAACGGATGAAGCAGGCTTGTGGAGGGATCCGATTATTACGGAAATATCACCGTTAAAAAAATTCTATCCGGCTGAAGCTTATCACCAGAATTATTACAAAAACAACGCCGGGCAGGGCTATTGTTCCCTCGTTATTGCGCCAAAATTACAAAAATTATATCGGGAATTCGGATATTTGCTCAAAGAAAAGCATCAGTAAAAGCAGCTTTTGGAAAAGGGAAATGCGTAACTAAGATCGAGGGCAGCATGTCAGCAAAAAGAAGGGCTGTATCGATAGGCATTTTAGCTCTGCTGTGCGCCTGTGCCGGGAGTAAAATATTTACGCGGGAGTCCGTGATTGCGCCCATTGATGAAACGCAATCGCTGGAAAACCTTTCGCTGGCTGTGATTGCGCTTGACACATTGACCATATCTTATAATCAAAACAGACATTTCCCAGCTAAAAAATATCGATACTATATCAAACACAAGCTGCCCAATATTATCAAAGCGAAAACGCGTTTTACGAAAAGTGAGTTTCAATTTGTTGTCACAAACATGAATGATGTTGTTTGGGAAAAAACGGTGTTAAGTATAAACAATACAAAGATTAACCGTCCGGTTGATCAGTCGGTTTTGCATTTTCCAAATAACAGCTTTGATTTCGTTTTAATTTTAAATCAAATAGATGTTTTTGCCCGGAAAAAACGCGTCCTTGATTCTATCTCCGACATTGTCACGGAACACGCCGCGCCGGAGGTTGTGCATTGTATCCGCTATGTTTTGTGGGATAATCGCAACAAAAACGCATTGGCCTATGGCATGACCGAGATTCCCAGCGTTGCCTTGGAATATTATTTTGGCACACAACGCTGGAATGATCTGATGAGCGACATTGCAGAACAAGTGTTTGAAAACACGCCGTTTCAAATTGATCAAAAGTGATGTTTTGCGACATATTTTCTGAAAACAAATTAAGTATTTGTGTAGCACCAATAAATTGAAAACACACTGTTGTTCGAGATAATGTCT
>CAYVDX010000062.1:0-10754 GCA_964450485.1 uncultured Calditrichaceae bacterium | reverse complement strand
ATTCCCCGTTGAACCGGAAGTATAGATAATATATGCCAGATCTTGCCCGATGATCTTTGCGCCGGCCAAATAATCGGCGGGCGCATTGGCAACATCCGCCCAGGAAATGCACTGAAAGGGCAAATCACCGCCACCGGCGACGCCGATGACGCATTCCAAGCATGTTTTATTATTTACGAGTTGTTTTAATATTTGGATTTTCGATTTTTGGGTGATGATGTGCCTGATCCCGCAATCCTGAATGACAAACGACAGCCGGGAAAATGGCGTCGCCGGATCGAGCGGCACGTAAACGGCCCCGGCTTTTAAAATGCCATATATGGCAATCGCCGATTCCAGGCTTTTGTTTAAATAAATACCCACCCGGTCACGCCGTTTGACGCCATTTTCCTGAAGCGCGCGGGCTAATTGGTTTGACCGTTGCGCAAGCTGCTCATAATTAAGGCTTTGGTCATACATTCGCACTGCTTCATAATCGGGGTGCTTCCCAGCAGCTCGATCAATCGCTTGATGAATTAGATAGATCATGCTCAGTTATACTGCTCCCGGGTATTAAACACTGTAGAATTCAAATAAAAACAACAGATTAACACATTTTATAAACATTACAAGGGCGCGGCACAAATTGCGTAAATCTTTAACGTGAGGCGGAGCCTCATTAAAGGCATTCCAGCGCAGAGCGCTGGAACGAGCTGCACGGGTTCTCGTAACTCGTTCCAGCGCTCTGCGCTGGAACACATCTTGAGAGGCTCTGCCTCTCGTTAATGCAATTTGTGCCGCGCTCCGTTACAAACCCAGCAATTTGGCGATGATATTTCGTTGAATATCCGACGTGCCGCCGTACAGCGTGCCGCCGATGGCATCCCGTAAATCGACTTCAACGCCGGATTCCTTCATGTATCCATGTCCGCCATGAATGCGGATCGCATCCAGGCTGGATTGCACAAAACATTCATTCAAATACAATTTTAACATCGCGGCCTCCATAAACGCCGGTTTGCCCGTTTTTTTCAGCCAGGCAACTTTGTAAAGCAGCAAACGGGCGGTTTCCAGGCGCACTTTCATATCGGCGATACGGTTGGATACTGACTGAAATTTGCCAATGGCCTGACCAAATTGATTGCGCTGCCGGGCATATTTTATGCATTTTTCCAACTGCCGATCCATTGCGCCCAACAGGCTGGCAAGCATGCAGCTGCGTTCCCATTCGAGCGACCCATTAAAAATAGCAATTCCCGCTCCTTCCGCGCCCAGCCGGTTTTCAGTTGGAATGAAACAGTCGTCAAAAAACAAATCCCCAGTTGGTAAAGCGTCCAGACCCATTTTGCCGCGGGAAGGGGCGGCATTGTAACCTGCCATTTTTTTTTCCGCGATAAACGCGGTAATGCCCCATTTGCCGTTATCCCGGTTGATCGTTGCAAAAACGATTGCCACATCCGCAACCGGGGCTAACGTAATCATAATTTTTGAGCCGTTGAGTACATAACCGTCATCGCGTTTTTCCGCGAATGTGCGCATTTTGCCAATATCCGAACCGGCGTCCGGCTCCGTAACCGCCTGTGCGCCGATGACTTTGCCGCTGCAAAATCCCGGCAGGTATTTCTGTTTCTGCGCTTCAGTGCCGAAATGCTGTATCGTTAATTGAACCGTCCACATTTGGGCGTTTAAACCCAGGGGCAGGGCATTCTCCGGGAATCCGTATCCCAGCCCTTCCATGGCTAACATTGCCGTCATTATATCCTGGTTAATACCGCCATATTCTTCTGGAACCGCCAATCCCTGGATGCCGAAATCCGCGCATTTTTGCCAGTTTTCTCTAAAAAAACCGTCATCGCCGCCAGGCTCGAGCAGGTCATTGTTCAATTCATCTTGCGCGAATTTGATTACCCGTTTTTTAAATGCCAATTGTTCTTCAGACCAGGAAAAATCCATCGTTTTCTCTTTTTTTAAAGGACGCTGATGCGTGATGCGTGATGCATAATTCGTGAAAAAACTGCAACTTACGCATCACGTATCACGTATCACGCTGTAAATATCATGCTTCAATCCGCGTAGGGCCTGTGATGTTTTGCCAGGCCATCAATTCGCTGTTGCCGATACAGGCGATGCGCGTTTGCCAATCGGAAACTTCTTCGTAACTCAAATGTTTTGTATCCGCGCACGCGGTCCAGAAACCGCCGATGATTGCCGGGTCTTCAAAGCGCAGCAGACCGGAGCGACGCAATTCTTTCGACTGCGGCGTGCCCGGCAGCGGGCGGATTGCGTAAGGCGTCACATTAAAAACCAGCGCCGGGTTAATTGTTTTCAACTCATGATAAATTTCAGTGACCGCTTCTTCCAATCCCAAAAAGCTGTCGTGGCTGTCATCCGGCAAACCGACGACCACGCCGTAGGTAATATCCGGCACGCCGGAGCGGACAATCGCTTTTACCATTTCGGTGTGCTCCTGCCAGGGGAGCAGCTTGGCGTAATTTTCCCGCCCAAAAGTAGGTCTTTCCGCGGGGATGTATCCCTGGTAACAGCCGGAAGAACCATCCCAGCCCCACACGGCTGTTACCATTTCTAAATCCGGCGTCAAATCGCCTTTGGGCATGCCGCGTCCGACGGTGAGTTTGCGGATTTCCAGCCCGTTGCCCCAGAGTACTGCCAGGTCGAGATCACGAATGCCTTGCATAATTTGCAGCACTTCTTCCCGGCCGCCTTCCCACAGCACCCGACCGAGAAACTGGTCTGACGGGCAAATCACCGATTTTGCGCCGGCTTCTTTTTGGGCGGAAAACCATTTCAAAACCGTTTCGGGAGACATTCGCCGATAGCCCAGTTTATACAAAGGCGTTTCACAAAAATCGCACTTTCGGTCGCAGCCGATGTCTGCCATCACCGAGCCGATGGGCAGCAGGTATTCCGGCAGTTGGGTTTCCCAATAATCGATGCCGAGGGTTTGCCGGACAACATCTTGCGAAGGCACCGGCCACTCATCCGGGCTTAGGGGCGGGATGCGGGTTCGATATTTTTGCCCATCCGCTAATGTGACGCCGGTTAATGGCTCACGGGGTTCATTGCCCGTCACATAATCACAAATGGCATTGTTTGCCGCTCCTGATTTGTCCTGCACCACGGCGGCAGCGCCGGCTTCCAGGTATGGTTCCGGGTCGGCAAAGGCGTCGGAACCGCCGACAATCACCTTGCCGCCGCCCGCGCTGATTTGACGGATCAACATGCAAGCTGCCTCGCGTTCCTGAATGTAGTTGATGGTCACCGCCCAGGCGTCCGCTGACAGCGGATCTTCTTCAAACGGGCGGCCGACCAGCACTTTGGTGAGCTTTTTATCCCGCCAGGTGACCACGCCGGTTTCCATCTCGGTTATCCCGTCTTTCAGGTTGATCATTTCCACATCATATCCCCCGGCCTGCAACTGCGGGATGAGAATTTGCTTGCTGACCAGCGGTTCCCGACGGCGCAACGCCGTCCAGTTTCGGCCTTCCGCGTCAACTAATTTTATGGCCGGCAGCTCTATCACTTTTATTTTTTTCACGAAATATCTCCGCATTGTGTTTGAAAAACCAATCCTTGTTTTTCGCTAAACGACTTGTTTCTCTTTTTGAGAAAAGGAAAGCGGTTCAGGCGCTTTTTTCGATAAATCCGCATGAACAAAATGATATGGGTCGTGCGGGTCTTTGGAAACGCTTTCGATGTGAAGGCGCTGCCCCAGTTTCAATTCGCGGGCGTATTCTAAAAACATTTCCAGCGCAATCAAATCTTCCAACGCCCATCCGGTGGAATCAAACACGCTCATTTGCTGTTGCACATGTTTATAGCGATCCGGGTTTTTGATGACTTCCACCCAGCCCGGCCCGATTTCTTCGGGAGAAAGCATCTGGCATTCGCCTTCCTTTTCAGCCTGCCCCAAAAAGTCCGGCGAAACAAAACCGCGCCTGAGAACCGAAATGGGCACTTCCACTTTTCCGGGGAAATCCGAACCGACGGCGTTGATGTGTACCCACGGTTTCAGCCCGACATCTTCAAAAACCGGCCCCTTGCCGATTTCAACAGACGTCGCCGTGCAAATAATATCTGATGTTGTCACTAATTCTTCCAATGCAACGCCGCTGATGGACAGATTCGCAAAAGAAGCGCGTTCGGCAAAACTGCCGCTGACGGCCGGATCGGAATCATAAATCAGAACGCGTTCAAAATCAAAAACCCGTGAAAGCGCGTGAAGCTGCGAAATGGCCTGCGCGCCGCAGCCGATCATCCCGATAATTTTGGCGTCCGGCTTTGCCAGCGCTTCGCTGATAACCGCCGACGCAGCGCCGGTTCGCAGGGCGGTGAGAAATGTGCCGTCGGCAACCCCGATCAAGTGACCGGAGATCGTATCATAAGCGCTGACCGAAGATAATACCGTCGGCAAATGCCGCATCCGCGGGTTGGTGGGATGGTAGCCCACTATTTTTATAACGGCATTGTCGCCGCGCTGCATTGCCGGCATCCATTCAAGCAACCCGATTTCCGGATGCGTATATTCAAAACCCTTGCGAATTGGAATGACCGTCGTTTGATCGTCAAATTGCCGCAATGAAATTCGCAAATGTCGTATCATTTCATCCATCATGGCGTCCAGCCCCACATGTTGCACAATTGCGCGTATATCTTCGATTGTTAAAACAACAGTTTCCATAACTTCCTCATTTATAGTGATGGGATTTCTATTTCCCTGATTTTTCGACTTCTGATTTTTAGGTATTCGTGATCATCAAACAGCGACGTTACCTGGTGAACAATGATTTTTGTGACCCGCTCCGATCGGCGATAAACATTACCTTTGGAAAATGTTAAAAATGTCGGCGGAGTTTGTAACATGTTTATAACATTTCGTTTTGAAATATCATCATTTGCATTTCTGAAAAACTTAGTGATGAATGCATCAAAACGGGCGGCTTTGCGCTCGTTGACGGGATGTTTTCTTTTTGACGCTTCCAGCTCGAAAATTTTTGTCGCGGAATTCGCCGTTACCAGCGCATTGGCGATTTGGCGATTGCTGGTTGCGCCGTAGGAACTGACCAGTTGTGGTTCCGTGACCAGGTATGCAAATTTACCAAAGGTAAAAATATCCCGATACGGCGAAAAAAACACCGGCGGCAGGGTATAGCTTGTTCCGCTTTCGCCTAACGCTTCAAATTGATACGTATAATTTAATCGCGTATCATACCAGGCTAAACCCGGCGGTTGAAACAAGGGACGACCCCCGGCAATGAGTAAAACCGATAATGCAAAATACGCCGGTTTAAAGAACGGCAGCGACAAGTTCGCGTTTTTTCGCATAAAAATCAAAAAGAAAGCGATTTCAACGGCAATCCATTTCCAAAAAAAGAATCCGGAAATTGAAAGAATGGCCAGATGAAAAGCGACCCACCCGGCGATAAACCATTTCACGGTTGTGCGCCGCCACAGGAAAAAAAGCGATCCCCATTCTAAAACAAGCGTGGCAATTCGCATCGGCCAATCAAATACGGCGAGAAATTTTGAAAACGCAACGATCTGATCCGGTTTTAAAAACGCCAGCCATCCGTGGGAATACCCGCCAAAGACAAACCAGTTCAAATGACCGTGGGTGATCCAGTTGAGTTTTAGCTTGCCAAAGCCCGGCCACCAATAATTTACCGCGATGATGCAGCAAACCAAAAACAGGAAATCAGCCGTTTTGTAACGTTTTGTAATAACGTTCAGGATTAGAAATGCGCTAAAAGCGAACAGGATATTGATCAACATGGTGTCGATGGGCCGCGCATAACCCGTGCCCAGCGGGTAATCAAATTGACCGATAATTGCCAGTAATAGCGCCAAAAAGGGGATTGTAAAAACCGGTCGCCAATAGATGAGCACAACCAGGGTTACTAATAAAATACGACTTAGCCAATGCCCCTGGTCAAAGAAAAAATTGTAACTGTACGTTGAAAACGCCCATGCCAACATGCCGGCCGCGATCATGATAAAATAACGCAATCGCCTGCCATATTCCAATTGCGCCCAGGGCTGCAAAAGTGTGCGATAGCCGCCAGTCGCAACAATAATTACCGCTCCGCCAATTAACATCAGCGCTTCGATCCAGCCAATTTGCTTGAAAATTTCAATGATCAAACAGGGTTGGTTGTAACTGAATTCCGATAAATGGAATGTCTTTAAAAACAATAATTTCAGCGCCAGGAACAGACCTAAAAATAGCCCAATGTGAATCCAAATTATTGCAAATTGTCTAACCGAAGGTCTCGCATCCTTTTCAACAGACTCCGGTGTATCAAAAAAATCGGCTATTTTGTCGCTCCTCAATTATTTGCCTTCCCTGTTCCGATTAATAATACTACGATCCTTTGCTAAAATTGGATTTGTTTGATTTGATCATTAGTTGAATAATTGCGCTATTGGAAATTGATATTCAAATGCCCGCTCGACAAACCAGAACATGGCGATGCAAATCAGCATCACAGCCCCGGCTTTCAGGATTACCGGGCGATAAAATGCCTGTCTGCGAATTAGGTAAAGCACCGGAAAAACCAGAATAATAATCACCACCTGTCCAAGCTCGACGCCCAGGTTAAAGCCGAACAGGGAAAGCGCCATGTGTTCACCCAAAACGCCCAGGTGCGTAAGAACGCTGGCAAAACCGAATCCGTGGAACAACCCGAAACCAAAAACCACCAGCCCGATCTTTCGGTGAAGGATCGGGTAAACAATATCAAGCGCGGCGATAGCAATGGAAATAGCGATCATTGATTCGACCAGCCTGGAGGGAAGCTCAATAATTCCCAATGCCGCGACACTGAGCGTGACGCTGTGCGCAACTGTAAAAAGGGTGATTATTTTAACGACATATATCAACGCCGGGCGGAATTTTTCCACGGGCAGCCATTCTTCTTTCCGCCGGACCATCACCGACGGCAGGATGAGCGCAATCAGAAAAAGAATGTGATCGATCCCGATCCAGATGTGTTTGATACCCATTTTAATCACGCCTAATAATCCTGAAAAAATTGAATAATCCGTTAAATCCAGGGTTTGGCGCTGGTTTTCTTTTCCAAAAACCAAAGCAAAATGCCGCTCGTTGTTGAATAAATTGGCTTTCCAGTAATGCTCGATACCGACGAAAGCCTGCAGCTGCCGATCAACATCGCACAACACGGCGTAATCGATATCAAATGCCTGGGGTGTTTGCTCAAATTTTTTAGCGATCTTAAAATTTATGATGATATAATTCGCCAGTTTTTTGACCCGCAAAATATCAAAACCCGTAAATTGTACCGGCCATTTCGCCTGCTCGACGGAAAAACTCACCCGTTCCTGGTAATATGAATGCAGAAGGGGAAGTTTTTCCGCAAGATTCGATTCCGTGATGAGATCGTCTCCGTTTAAACCCAGGGCTTTGTTGGCGTCGGCAAAGGTAATTTCAAAGCTCCCCTGGATGGAATGGTCATATATTTTGAGAAAAAGATAACTTTGCCCGAGGCTGTGGGAATACCCGCTGCTAATCGGCAGCAGTAAAAAACAGGCGGTGATAATGGCTGCCTGTATGACAATTTGAATACGCGGCGTTTCTTTCACTGAACATCCTTTGTCTTAATGTCTATTCCTGATTCAAATACAATGAGAACAAAAATTTGCAAGATATTAAGTAAAGTATATCTCGAAATAATAATTTGATGTTTCTCACATAACCGGCTGTTGAAAATAATCCGGTTTATAATTAATGATGAGGTATTGAATATTATATCGTTTTTTTGCAGGTAATTGCATCGCAAAGGAAAAAATGTGGATTACCGGACCAACAGCATTTTGCCGGTTTTGGCGACGCCTCGCGTTGCGCGCAGTTGATAAAAATAAACGCCGCTCGGCACGGGTTTTCCGTCGCTGCCGGTGGCGTCCCAGGCAACATTACGTCGAATGACGCCCGGCGTATTGGCAAATCGCCAGGTGCGAATTTCCTGACCGAGGATGTTGTAAATGGTGAGCGAATGGCTTTTTCCCGCCGGATTGCCGGACAGCTTAACTTCATATTTTATCGTTGTTTCCGGGTTGAACGGATTGGGATAATTTTTCAGCAGCCGGATGCTTCCCGGCAAATTTTGGGGAATTGGCGAAACTTGCAGCCCGGTCACAATTTTCCGGTTTTCATAAAACACCACGCCCCCGCCATTCACTCCGGAAAACAAATCGAGATCGCCGTCGTTGTCAATATCCAGCCAATTGGGCGATGTGCGGATGTGCCGCGGCAATTGAAACGCATTATCCTGCACAAAAATCGCCTGCTGCGGCGTGCCGGTGTTGCGATAAAACAACACGCCTTTGTCTTCGCTGCCCAGAAATAAATCCAAATCGGTGTCGCCGTCGATGTCTGTAAATTTGGGATAGCTGTACTCGGTCGGCCCAAGGTTGATGCCGAAATAATGAGTGGTATCCAACGCAAAAACAGCGTTTGCGGGCGAACCGATGTTGCGGTAAAAATTAATATTCCCGGAAAATTCCCCGCAGAACAAATCCAAATCGTTGTCCGCGTCGATGTCCGCGAAGGCCGGCGTGTTATTGTTTCCCACATCGATGTTGCCGTAAGTTTCAGAAACGCGGGTGAACGACGGCGCATTTTCCGAGCCGTCGTTCCGGTAAAAAGCGATGGTTCCGTCCCATTTTCCCACGAACAAATCCGTGTCGCCGTCCGCGTCGATGTCCGCGAAAACCGGGGCGTAATTCACATCGTTTTGTTTGTCGAAATTCAAATAATTTTTGCTGCGCAGGGAAAACGCGGGACTTCCCGGCGAGCCGGTAT
Source organism: uncultured Calditrichaceae bacterium (assembly GCA_964450485.1). Classification (GTDB taxonomy): domain Bacteria; phylum Calditrichota; class Calditrichia; order RBG-13-44-9; family J075; genus JACKAQ01. The sequence goes on along the minus strand of CAYVDX010000062.1, from coordinate 1,939 downwards.
TTTCAAAAAAATACAAACGGCTGTTGGCGCGATTGGGCGCGGCGAGATCTTCCTGGTTGGCTAAAAACATGTCAAAATCGCCGTCCGCATCAACATCCACAAAGGTTGGCGTGGCATTTTGCCCGATGTCGATGCTGTTGATAAACGATTTGTCGCGCAGGACAAAATCCGCTTGCGCGGCGGCGCCGGTGTTTTCAAAAAAGTAAAAATTTTCCGCCTTATCTTTGATAAACGAGATAAAACCGCCGATCACGCTGACGAACATATCCGCGTCGCCGTCGCCGTCGATGTCGGCAAAACGGGGCACATTGTACGCGCCGGTTTGGATGGGCGAACCGGGCGGATATTCGCTCACAATATCCGCGGTGTTGAAAACCGGCGTTTGCTGCGTGCCCTTATTTTCAACAAAAATAATGCTTTCCGCAAAAAAATCGCCCCAAAACAAATCCCGGTCACCGTCCGCGTCGATGTCCACAAATGTCAGCGAATTGGCGCCGTGCCGTTCGCTGCCGGGGTTGTCGGAAGCGCGGCCGCCGCCGGTCAGGATGAGCAAATCCTCGAACGAATCCGTGACAAACTGATACACCGGCGCATTGTTGGCGTCAAATCCGGTCAGCGTGTATTGCGTGGTTGCGCCGGTTTGCCGCCCCAAATAAAGCTCTAAATTGCCGTCGCCATCGAGGTCAGCCCACTCGGGAATGCTGAACCCGTCCACCACGATGATCGCGCCATTGTTATCCTTGAGCGAATCGGCCGCTTGCACAAAATCCGGCGAATTCGCGTCGCCAATATTCCGGTAATATTGAATAATGCCAAAGGGATTTTCCGCAAAAAGATCGAAATCGTTGTCGCCGTCCACATCGGCAAATTTGAACCATAAACCGACGTCCAAATCGCCGAACCGGTCGGTTTCCCACTCGAATTGATAATTCTGCGAATCGCCGGTGTTTCGGAAAAAGAGCAGTTGATTGGCGCGATCCTGCACGAACAAATCCACGTCGCCATCGCCGTCGATGTCTAAAAACTGCTGGATGGGCGTGTTCAGGCCGCCCAAAAAAGGCAGGTCAAAAGCGACGCCGTTTTCGTCCAAAACCGGGAAGGGATTGATCTTCCGTTCTAATTGAAATTCCTGGGCGACGGCGGCGTGCGCGATTAATAAAAAGATGTAGAGATAAACTTGTTTCATTAGTATTTTTAAACTTTTTTAATATCACGCACTTTTTGAAACGAAAGAATTGAGTTAATTTGTCATGCCCGAATGCTTTAATCGGGTATCCATTTCAGTGCCGAAAAGTGGATTCCCGCTAAAAACATGCGGGAATGACGGCCTTTTTGCCTTAAAACCAAAAGTGCACGGTCGTAAAAACCTCGAAAGCATCGAGGTTTAAATCAGCCTCCCACTTGGATCAGCGCCGAAGTACTTTCCATATCAAACACTCGCAATTCGGGAATCAGGCTTTCCTCGCCGATTTCCCGCAGAAAATAGGGCGGAAACGCACGAAAGCGCAGCCGCACCCGCGCTTCCAACATTGCCGGTTGATTTGGGGCGGAGATGGTGTAATGCGTGGTTTTCGATTTAAACGCCGCAATGGTATTTTTCCGCACGGATTTGGCTTCCCAAAAAAACATCAGCTCATTGCCGCTGCCATCGCGGGGAATACCGCGAAACAGCACCAGCGCGGTGTCTTCCGGCACGATTCCGTTGGCCACATCTTCGCTGTGATGATTGCGCAAATCGCCCCGGCTGTCCAGCAAGCCGCTGGCAAACAGCGTGTCGCCGCTGTCGAGATTGACCAACGCTATCTCAATCCACATTTGCCGCTCAAAGGTGCTGCCGGAGGGAATGTTGTGTCCGGTGCGATCGTTTTTAATTTTCACATCGATGGCAATCGGGGCGTCCGGCGACACATTTTCCGGCGCGGTCACGGTCAGCGTCACC
>CAYVDX010000061.1:0-10763 GCA_964450485.1 uncultured Calditrichaceae bacterium | reverse complement strand
ATTCCCAAAACAAAAACTTTGGCAATGAACAAGCGAGATACGATCACATTTTATCCATCGACGCGGATGAAGCATTGTCGCCTGAGTTGGCGCGGAATATTCTCGCGGCGAAGAAAGAATTACGCGAATTATATACGTTTAATCGCCTGACAAATTATTGCGGACAGTGGATTCGTCACTGCGGCTGGTACCCGGATAAGAAAATTCGCTTATTTGACAAACGGATCGCCGCCTGGGACGACGATCTCGTACACGAGGAAATTAAATTTTCCCCGGGTTTTAAAGCGCATCATATCGCGGGTGATTTACTTCATTTTTCCTTTAAATCGCTTTCGGATCACATCCAGCGATTAAATCAATATTCCGACCTTGCGGCACAACAATTGCTTACTAATAAAGCAGGCGGTTTCGGTACTAAAATGTTGACTTATCCGCTCTTAAAGTTTGTCAAATGCTATTTGTTGAAAAAAGGCTTTCTGGATGGGTTTTATGGCACGTGTATCTGCACAATTTCCGCATTTGACGTGTTCATTCGATATGCAAAAGCCATAAAACTGCAAAAAAGTGGGTGAAATCACGCATTTCTAAAATCAGAAGCATCTTATTACCCTGTGATTACGTATGAAAGCAAGCGTGAGGAACAATTTGCGCGAGATGATTTTATAATTAGTTTGAATACTGCCGCGAAATGGGTCGATACAACTAAAGAGCAGTGGATTAATTTAGACGTTGAAAAAATAAATGGGAGGAACCCATGAATAGAATTACCAATATTTTATTATTAACCTGGATAGTTTTGTTTAGCGTGTTGAGTGCTCAGGCAGTTAGCCCCGGGGAAAAAGTGGATAATTTTTCGTTGACGGATTCCCGCGGTCAGCAACATTCGCTGACAGATTACCAGAAAGAAAAGGCCATTTTGCTTATCTTTTTGTCCACAAAATGCCCGGTGTCAAATGCGTATAACCAGCGATTGGCAAAGCTCCATGCGGATTATGCCGCAAAAGGCGTTGCAATTTTAGGTATCAACGCAAATCGCAACGAGACGGCTGAAATGATAAATACTCACGCCAAAAAACACGGGTTTAAATTTCCGATTTTGCTGGACAAAAAGAATATTATTGCCGATGAGTTAGGCGCAAAGGTGACGCCGGAAGCGTTTTTGTTGAGCAACCAATTGACGCTGCTTTATCACGGACATATTGACGATTCCCAACGGGAAGCACAGGTAAAAAAGACCGGCTTGCGTGATGCGTTAAATGAAGTATTAGCGGGAAAACAAGTCACTGATAAATTGTCCAAACCCTTTGGGTGCAGCATTAAACGTATTAGAAAATAGTCATTCGCCGAAAAAATTCAACATCATCATTGATTTTAAGTAACGCAAGTTTTATACTTGCGTTACGTTTTTACGGGCATTTTGGAATTAGGCAAAGCGCATTTTTTTAGGAAACAACGGTTGGGCAGCATCAAAACCGGAACCTGGAGCAGACGTGGGATTTTTACGCATCGTGATTCGCCGAATAGATTCTCTGAATGAACACATCGGAAAAGGTGTTTCATGGCTGACAACCGCGCTGGTTATCGTTGTTTGTTTCGATGTTTTTACCCGCTATTTTTTAAAAAGCAGCAGCGTGGGCGTTCAGGAAATGGAATGGCATTTGTTTGCGCTCATCTTTTTATTAGCGGCTGCCTACACGCTCAAAGATGACCGACACGTTCGCGTCGATCTGTTTTACACCAACTTTTCTCCAAAAACAAAAGCCTGGGTCGATCTTTTCGGCAGCCTGTTTTTGCTGCTCCCGTTTTCCATCGTTGCCATGCTTGCTTCAAAACAGTTTGTCCTGACATCCTTCGTGATACGCGAATCTTCCCCCGACCCCGGCGGTCTTCCCGCGCGTTATTTATTAAAAGCTGTCATCCCCATTTCATTTGCGCTGATCGTCATTCAGGTAATATCTCAAATCGCCAAATCGCTGCTGACCATCCGCGCGGCAGGCGCTAAAACGCCGGAGAAATCAGCATGACAGATGCACTACCCCTGGTTATGTTTGCGGCGATTTTTATCCTGCTGTTATTGGGTTACCCGGTGGCTTTTACCCTGGGCGGCGTCTCCGTCATATTTGGATTGCTGACATTCGGAATGAATTTTTTCAGTCTTTTGCCGCTGCGCATTTGGGGAATCATGACGAACTATGTGTTGATTGCCGTGCCGCTGTTTATTTATATGGGCGTCATGCTGGAAAAATCGGGATTGGCAGAATCGCTGCTGGAAACAATGGCGTTTTTGTTTGGCAAACTACGCGGCGGTTTGGCAATTTCCGTGGTGATTGTTGGGGCGCTGCTTGCCGCTTCAACGGGGATTGTTGGCGCAACGGTTGTCACAATGGGTTTATTGAGCCTGCCGACCATGCTCAAACGCGGCTACAGCGTTGAGCTTGCCACGGGGACCATCACAGCGTCCGGGACGCTGGGGCAAATCATACCACCCAGCATCGTGCTGGTGTTGCTGGGGAGCGTGATGAATGTATCCGTCGGCGACATGTTCATGGGCGCGGTAATTCCGGGGTTTTTGTTGGTGAGCTTGTACCTGGTTTGGATCGTCATCATCAGTATTTTTAAACCCCAATCAGCGCCGGCCATGCCCGCGGCGGAACTGGCGCATTTCCGAAGCACAAACATGGCCCGAAATATTTTTTCTGCATTTTTGCTGCCCTTCTTTTTGGTCATCGCGGTTTTAGGCTCCATTTTCGCGGGAATTGCCTCGCCCACGGAAGCCGCGGCAGTAGGGGCTTTCGGCGCAACCCTGCTGACGCTTTTTCAGAAAAAGTTGAATTTACAAATTCTTAAATCCGTCATGCGCGAAACGACCTACCTGACCTCGATGGTTTTTATTATTTTGGTTGGTGCAACAGCCTTTGGATTGGTTTTCCGCGGAATGCACGGCGACGATTATCTCACCCGCCTGATTTTAGACAACAATCTGCATCAAAACACCTTTTTGGCCGTGGTAATGATCGTGATTTTTATCGTCGGTTTTTTTATTGATTTTATCGAAATTACCTTCATCATCGTGCCGGTGGTGATGCCGATTTTTCAAAGCATGGATGTCAATTTATTGTGGTTGGGAATATTGTTCGCCATGAATTTGCAAACATCGTTTTTAACGCCGCCCTTTGGTTTTGCCCTTTTTTATCTCAAAGGCGTTGCCCCGCCGGAAGTCGCCACGACTGATATTTACCGCGGAATCATTCCATTTATCATCATTCAGTTAATCGCGCTGATGTTGGTCATTTTGTTTCCCGAAATGGCAACCTGGCTGCCCCGATATATTGCCGGTAATTAAAGCGGGTTAAAACGATTTTAACGGGTAACCCGGTTGTCATCGACACTGATGCAATGCCGGCAATAATATCTAATTTTTTTGTTTTACGCGTTTTGAATCGTTATTTTTTCGGATGTTTATGAAAAACCGGCCTCGAACATATTTTTTTTTATTTGCATTAACCACCTGTTTTTACTCTGCTTGTGCCGGTGATCAAAAATCGCCGGAAATCCATTTTGTCTATAGCGGCAGCATCAACGGCGCGTTGGATGACTGTCAATGCGGCGGCCCGGTTGTCGGGGGAATGACGCGAATGCTCACCGTTATCGACAGCCTCCGCAAGCAATATCCCAACATGATTTTGCTTGACGCCGGCGATTTTTTGAACAGCTATTCAATTCCCGGCGCCAATAAAGTGATGCTCAAGTTAATAGCCCTGGCGCGCTACGACGTCCTGAATTTGGGGGATCAGGATTTCGTGGAAGGACGCGATTTTATCTTTTCAGAGAATCGAACCGCTCAATTAAAGTTGCCGTTTATCTCGGCAAATCTGCAAGATGAAAGTTCTCGTGATTTACTGAGTTTGCCCGTCAAAGCCATGAATATTTCCGGCGTGAAAGTAGATATTATTGGATTGACAGCGCCTGCTTCATTTGAATTTATACATCCCCAAAAGTTGGTCGCCAATGCCGTCGATAGTGTGTTAACCGGATTAAAAAACAAATACCATTTTGAAAGCGGGATTCAAATTCTATTATTCCATGGCGATGCGGATCCGGCTGCGGCGTTGATACAAAAATTTCCCTGGATCGACATTGTAATTTTAGCGCACGAGCAAAAGCAGCAATTCTTTCAAAAAAATAACACCGCCGTTGCCGAAACCGGGGGAGACGGCGAATATATCGGACATCTGATCGTCCATCGGGATGGGAATTCACTAATATTTAAGAATGATTTTATTCCCATTTTGGAAGATTTACCCGTAAATTCTCTGTCAAAAAAAATCGTGGACGATTATTTTCAATCAATACGACAAAAACCGGGAGTGGAATGATGATCAAAGAAGCCATCGGCAAATTTATGGAAGGGAAAAATCTATCGCGGCGCGAGGCATACCTGGTGATGGATGAAATTCTTTCCGGCAAGGCCAGCGAGGCGCAAATTTCGGCCTTTTTGGTGGCGTTGCAATTAAAGGGCAGCACGGTTGATGAAGTGGCCGGTTCCGTTGACGCCTATCGCGAGCGATTGACGCCGCTGTCAATATCTTACGAAAATGCGGTAGATACGAGCGGGACAGGCGGGGATAACCTTGGCACGTTTAATATTTCCACAGCCGCCGCGTTTGTCGCGTCCGGCGCCGGGGCAATTGTGGTGAAACATGGCTATCGTTCCATTTCCAGCCAATGCGGCAGCGCGGATGTTTTGAAGGAAATGGGCATCAAAACCGAGTTGTTTCCCGATCAGTTTTATCGAATCATTAAAAAAACCGGGCTGGCCTTTATTTTTGCGCCGCGTTATAAACCGACCTTCAAACAGTTTGCCGGGGTCAGGCGAACCATCGGCACGCGAACGATGATCAATATTCTCGATCCGCTGACCAAGCCGGCATTGACCCGGCATCATCTGATCGGCGTTTACGATCACAAACAGTCGCGCATCATTGCCGAGGTAATGCGTGAATTTGAGGTATTTCGCGTCATGTTGGTCAGCGGCGAGAACGGTTTGGATGAATTAAATGTCTCCGGCAAAACGTTTGTAACTGAAATGGCTGACGGGGAAATAATTGAATACGAATTGATGCCCGAAGATGTCGGTTTAAAAACATGGCCGGTTGAAGACCTGCGCGGCGGCGATGTTAAGAAAAATAAAGAGATATTGTTAAACATCATGGATGGTAAAAAAGGCGCGCCGCGGGATGTTACAATTTATAACGCTGCCGGCGCATTAAAAGTGGCCGGCGTTGTGAAAGACCTGAAAGAAGGCGTCAAAAAAGCTGCTGAAGCGATTGACAAGGGGGTTGCCAAACAAAAGCTTGAGCAAATGGTCGAAATAAGCCGAAATTTGTAATATTCCGGGCGAATGGACACGCGTGACGAAATCTAATAAAAACATATATTTCTACCCGCAGAAAATCGGTTTTGGATGCTATCTTTTGGGAACGGCTGTTTTTCATTTTTTACTGAAAACGATTTGGGGAAAAGCACTCACAGCGATCCTCTTTTTAGCAGCAATTGCCGTTTTTTTGGTCGTTGAAATGGGCCCGGGAAAATTTCCCGCGAATCAATCACTCACGCTGCGGGTGCCGGCTGGCGCGCATTTTCGGCAGATTGCCGATTCGCTGCGGAACGGCGGTTTGCTGAAAAACAGAACCCTTTTTTTAGCAATCGGGCGAATCACCGGAAAGGATAAAAATGTCCGGGCCGGCTTATTTGAAATTCCCGGGGGACTGAATGCCTGGCAATTATTGAATTACCTGGAGACGGCGCCCGCCAAACGGTTTAAAGTGACCCTGACGGAAGGAATTTTATCTTATAAAATGGCGGCGATTCTGCAAAAACGGATCGGCGTTGATTCGACGCAATTTGTTGACCTCGTCTATGACAGCAGCCTTGCGCGTTCATTTGCGCCGGAAGCGCCCAATTTGGAAGGCTATCTGCAACCGGAAACCTATTTTTTTGAATGGAAAACCGGTGCAAAAAGGGTGATCCAACGGTTGGTTTCCCGGACACTGCATATTTTTGAACCGGACAGTGTTCAATTTCGCATGAAACAATTAGGCTGGAATCGCCGGGAAGTGTTGACCCTTGCCTCGATTATCGAAGGGGAAGCCGTGGTCGATTCCGAGCGGGCGATCATATCATCGCTGTATCACAACCGGCTGCGATTGGGCTGGCCGCTTCAGGCGGACCCGACCATTCAATTTGCCATTCCCGGACCGCCGCGCCGCCTGCTCAATAAAGACCTGGAGTTTGACTCGCCCTATAACACCTATAAATACAAGGGATTGCCGCCCGGCCCGATTAACAATCCCGGCAGACGTTCAATATTAGCCGCGCTGTTTCCCCGGCGAACTTCGTATCTTTACATGGTTGCCATGGGAGACGGGCGTCATAAATTTTCCCGAACGTTGAGAGAGCACAATCGCTGGCATGCGCGGTTTAATGAAATTCGCCGCAAAAACAGACGGACGCGAAAACGGCTCAGACGCGGCAGTGGGTGAGTTTATTGGGTTGACTTAATCAGGGGTTGATTATCTGAAAAAAAAGCGTAAATTTACACTTTGTAAAAATTATCACGAATGACAGGTGACTATATGCAGCTTACGATGACGAAAGATAACGCGACGAAATCACTCTTCACAAAAATCAAACAATTTTTTCAAGGCATAAAAGTGAACGCCCGAATCGAGGAAAAATGTTTGATGCGAATTGAGGTAAAAATCGATGATTTGAACCTGCTGCATTGGCTGCTCAATCAACCCGATGAAGTTAAAACCTACTGGCGCGACCGGGAAAAACGTTTTGAGATGGCCGGCGTTGGCGAAGCCGACGTGGTTGCCGGCGACGTTTTACCGGCGGATACCGGTAAGCTTTTTGACCGCCTGAAGCGGTATTTACATGGGAAAAATCCCCGACTGCGGTATTATGGCGGGCTTCGCTTTGATACAGCAAAAAATCCCGACAGCCATTGGCAAAAATTCGGTGCATATCGCTTTGTGGTGCCGCTTTTTGAAATCTATTCCGATCACCAGGCGACGTATTTTGCCTGTAATTTTGTTTTCAACCCATTAAAAAATGTTCAGCAACAGTTTGATTTTTTGGTGAATGGATTGAACCGTTTGTCCTGGGATATCCCCGAACATTTTTGCACGCCGCCGGAATTGGTTGCCAGAAATGATTGTCCAAACCGCAAGGGTTGGTGGGAAAATGTGCAAGGCGCATTGCGGATGTTTGCCCAAAATCGCCTTAAAAAAATTGTGTTAGCCCGAAAAACCGAACTCGAATTTTCCGAGCCTGTCAATGCGTTGGAAATGCTGGAACGCTTGCAAAAAGACAATTCAGCGGCTTATTATTTTTGTTTTCAACCCTTTAAAAATTACGCATTTATCGGTGGAACCCCGGAGCGTTTGTACAAACGGGATCACCTGGCGGTTTTTAGCGAAGCCGTGGCCGGCACCGTGCCCCGCGGCAAAACTCCCGAGGAAGATGAGCAATTGGAGAAGGAATTGCTCAATAGTGATAAAGAACGTCGCGAACACCTTTTTGTGGTGGAGAGCATACGCGAGACATTTGGTAAAATCTGCTCGGAGGTGATCGAGCAGAAAAAAATTTTAGTGATGAAATTACCGCGCTTGCAGCATCTGTATGCAAAAATCCGGGGATATTTAATGCCGGGAATGGGGGACCGCGAATTATTGCAGCAATTGCATCCCACGCCGGCGGTGGGCGGCTATCCACAGACGCCGGCCAGGCGGGAGATTGCTCGGCTGGAAAATTTTGATCGCGGCTGGTACGCCGGCCCGGTCGGTTGGTACAGCCCGGCGGAATCAGAATTTGCCGTGGCCATTCGCAGCGGTCTGGCGGCGGAAAATAAACTGTTTCTTTACTCCGGCGCCGGCATCGTTCCTGGCTCAAAACCTGAAAAAGAGTGGGCGGAAATCGAGAACAAAATTTCAAATTTCCTGAAGGCGTTGGAATGCGATGTCTGAGCGGCAAAAAAAAACCGCGATGCTGAACGCACTTTGGGGATCGCTCGTCGTTGAGGAGTTGATCCGCTGCGGCGTCGAATATTTTTGTATCTCACCCGGCTCGCGATCCACGCCGCTGACGATTGCCGTTGCGCGGCACAAACGCGCAAAATCAATCATCTGTTACGATGAGCGCGGCGCTGCTTTTCACGCGCTGGGATACGCCCGCGCAACCCAAAAACCCGCCGCTTTAATTTGCACTTCCGGCACGGCGCTGGCGAATTATTTTCCCGCGATTATTGAAGCATCCATCGAGCATTTGCCCATGCTGGTGCTTTCCGCCGATCGTCCCCCGGAACTCCGCGAAACCGGGGCAAATCAAACCATCCGCCAGCCCGGCATGTTTGGCGATTATCTGCGCTGGCAATTCGATTTTCCCTGCCCCGATTCCCACATTCCATTGACAATGATTCTCACCACCATTGATCAGGCGGTTTACAAATCCCGAACGGCGCCCGGCGGCGTGGCGCATCTGAATTTTATGTTCCGCGAACCCTTTGTTTCAACATTAACCGAAACATCGCCGCCGGGAAATTTGCCGGAGCGTTGGCAAAACTCAAGTACGCCGTTCACAATGTATTCGCAGCCGATAAAACAGCCGTCAAATAACGCAATTGGGACTGTTGCGGGATTGATCCGGCAAAGTAAACGCGGGATTTTGAGCGTTGGTCGTATCGAGACGCCGGCGGAGATTGCCGCGATCAAACAGCTTGCCGACCGCTTGCAATGGCCGGTTTTCGCGGATATTACCTCCGGGTTGCGATTGGGCAGCCGCGACGGCTGTTTCATCCCGTTTTTTGATCAACTGCTGCTTTGCGAAAAATTTTCCGGGCTTCAGCCGGATACGATCATTCACATCGGCGGAAAAATGGTTTCCAAACGCTGGCTGCAATTCGCCGGCCGGCAGCGGGATGCGCGGTTTGTTGTGGCGGCAAATCACCCGGATCGCTACGATCCGAATAACCAGATCACGCATCGAATTGACGGCGACATTGCGCTTTTTTGCCATGAATTAACGGCGCACTTGCCCGCTGACGCCGGTCAAAGTGACTGGCTCAACGCCTGGAAAACCGGCTCGGATATCGCTGGGCAAATTGTTGACATTTTTGTAGCGGAGTCGTTAGCTTCCCTCTCTGAAATTATCACAATTCACCTGATCTCGCGCCATATTCATAGCGACAGCGGTCTGTTTTTGTCGTCAAGCCTGCCGATTCGTGAGATGGATATGTTTGCCGCAAGCGACGGCCCGGCTGTCCGTGTTGCCGCCAATCGCGGCGCCAGCGGCATTGACGGAACCATTGCCGCCGCGACCGGTTTTGCCGCGGGTTTACCTGCGCCCGCTACGCTCGTGATGGGCGATTTGGCTTTTCTGCACGACTTGAATTCCCTAACGCTTCTCACACAAGTCGCACAACCGGTTATCATCGTTGTGTTAAACAATCGCGGCGGCGGGATTTTTCACTTTTTGCCGATTGCCGGAGAAAAAGATGTATTTGAAAAATACTTTGCCACACCGCACAATTACGATTTCAGAAATGCTGCTAAACTGTTTAAACTGCGATATTTAAACCCAAAAAATCTCGGCGAATTTGTCAAAGGCTACCAGCGATGGCAAAAATCGGGAACCCGCGGCGTCATCGAAATATTTTCCGACCGGGAAGACAATGTTAATCAGCACAAAGCGTTACAAACTCAAATCACGAATTATTTTGAAGCGAATCCGCCGGGCGGCGATTACTCGGCGCTTTTCAACGATAATTTGCTGCAATAATCATGGCATTTTGGCAAGTCCTACTTCTTTTTGGCATCGGCATTGTTGCCGGTATGATCAACGTGACGGCCGGCGGCGGTTCTTCGCTGACGCTGCCCGCGCTCATTTTTTTGGGATTGGAGAGCGCCCTGGCAAACGGCACTAACCGGGTTGCCATTTTTATCCAAAATATTGCCGCAGTTACATCATTCCGGAAAGAAAAACTGCACGAATTCAAAGTGAGCTTTAAGTTGGCGATTTGGACGCTGCCGGGAGCGATCTTCGGTGCGCTTGCGGCGGTAAAGATTGATGATTATTTGTTCAAAAAAATATTAGGCGTCGTATTGATTATTATCGTTTTATCGATGCTTTTTTCTCCGGCGGCAAACCGTTCCGGAGTCGTTGTTGATACGGAAAATCGCCACAAATGGATGGTTTACCCGGCCTTGTTTGGCATCGGGTTTTATGGCGGTTTTATTCAGGCCGGCGTGGGTTTTTTACTGATGGCAACATTGTTTTACCTGCTGCGTTTGGATTTACTGTTAGTGAATGTGCATAAGGTATTTATCGTTTTAATTTATACAGCACCGGCGTTAGCCATTTTTATCCACAGCGGAAATGTGGATTGGTTGTTTGGGTTGAGCCTGGCAGCCGGAAATGCCCTTGGCGGATGGTGGGCTGCCAAACTTTCCGCAAAAAAAGGCGTGAAATTTATCCGGGGTTTTTTATTTGTCGCGGTGTTAATAATGGCTGGAAAATTGTTAGGTTTTTATTAATCTCTGCACAATTTTGGCTTGACAATTGAGTCAGGATTACCGACATTAAATAGTTACCGGGTCAGTTAACAGTGAAAAATTTGTAACGAGTCCCCGGTCAGTGAATCTAAACATTAAAACCGGGTTAAAATGAATCATTAAAAGAGGGTGTTAAAATGATTGATGTAA
>CAYVDX010000060.1:0-10880 GCA_964450485.1 uncultured Calditrichaceae bacterium | reverse complement strand
CGTATTTTATCAGTAGGGGTTATGCCAAGCCAATTATTCCATAATGTAGAAAGATCGATATAAGATATATGGGCGCCATAAGGCGGGTCAGTAAAAATATAATCAATTTTTCCAGCAAACTTTTGGCTTAACGCTTTTATGTCAAGTGAATACTTTTCAAATTTTCCTTTAAAGCCGCTGGTGTGGGCCTTTAATCGAATTAGCTTATCAATTTCCTCTTTTGCCGCGATGATATTTAAAGCTCTTTCATAAAAAGTTTCCCATGGAGGCAACTCGACAGGTTCTTTAGCTACCTTATATCGATAAATACTAAAGATACTTGAACCGCCGCGAGATTCGGCTCTGCCTTCTGCCGAAAGAAATGTCTTATTAAGTTTAGCCAACGTCGCCGACCACGCTAACAACATGGCGTTTTTACAATAATTATTAGATATATCAACGATAGCTTCTTTGAGAATTGTCAATGAAATAATTTGTTTTACTGTAAAAAGATCGTGATAATTTTTTACATCTGCATTGCTTGGCAGGGTTATGTTGGCAGGTAATTTTATAGAGTATAATATCTCTTTTAAAGTTTCTTCATCTGATTCATATATCTCACGTAGTCGCTTTTGGCACTTGTTTTGAAGGGTTAATAATGAGTTTTTGTAACTTGTAAGATCGTCTTTTGATAAATCAACGATACCACTTGCGATAAAATTAGCTAAAGGATTTATATCATTATGAATTCCGGTTCTATTTTCAAGAAAAGCCTCAATAGCGGTAACACCCGAACCGCCAAAAGGGTCTAATACTAAATCGTTCCGCTTTGAATAATGTAATATATATTTTCTTACGACATTGTGCGGGCGGCGAGTAAAATATGGATGAACACCATAGTGCCTTTTGGCGCTTTGCCTTTCTGCCGGAATAGAATTTTTTATAGGACTAATTTTGTTATTGTTTTCCATAATTGCACAATGCTTCCAATTCGATGACATCAATATGTCTTGGTAAATTTACATGATCATGTTTTACGCAAAGAATTACGGCTCTGGACAACTCATTTTTACCATACTTTCTTTCTTGATACTTAAAACCGGAACTTTTTCTTTTCAATTCAATCGGAACAAAATACGGCGGATAATCCAGGAATCTGATTTCCGAATAACAATCATATCCTTTACCAACTACCGGACCTAATTTTATACCTAAATGATGCAAAGGACCGGAAGCGCGCAAAATATCATTTTCCTGAACATAGGGCGATTTAGATTTTGAATGGTGATCTTTAACGATTCTACATATCTCATCGAGAGACCATTTTACGATGCCGGAAAAACGTTTATCAGAACGTTGTAATTGTTCAAGCCAAAGTGGGCTTTTGTTGTTTTTTGTAAATGTAAGTGGATGAAGTGTTCTTTGAATGGAGATTTTTCTTTTCTTATCTGCATATTTATAGTTTAGGGGAGTTAAATAAAATACATCATCTTTAATTTCAATATCTATATCCAACCGTTCAAAATCACCGGGAGATAAATTATACCAATGCCTGATTGATTCACCAATACTTTTATTTGCAAAACCCTGCTGTATGCGATCGTGCCCTACTTTTCCTTCGATGGGTTGCATATTGGGCCCAATTTTGTGATATGTACCCACAGCAAAATAATCTGATTTGGTAGCGCCATAAGGAGTTATTAAAGCAACTGATACGACGCCTTTTTTTCGCAAATAAAGTTTTATGGGTTCTGTTAAATTATGAAAATAATATTGAGGACCACCCGAAGCGCGGCTACCTCTTTTTGTCTGTTGTAGATGCATGTTTTTAGATAAATTTTGATTTGTACCACTAATAGTTCATTCATATAACATACGTAATTGGTGTAGAAAGGGAAAAGCTGGTAATCTTTTAAATTTTATGCAATAACTGCAAACGCAGTTTTTTTCTAAGGTTGTTAGTCCAGCTCGATATCATAAATTGAACGAATCTGGCACGATTCAAAATAATGATCCAGCATTGCCTTGCTTTTGTGGCCTTCCATCGCCATCACCGCCGCGCCGGTTTTACACATGCCAACGCCGTGACCTTGCCCGGCGCCGACAAACGTAAACGAAATCGGCGTGCCGGTATCATCCATTTCCCGCTCCACGATGAGGCAGGAGCTGGGCAAATACTCGTGCGCCAGCGCTTCCCGGATGTTCAATTCCCCGCGAATGCGATAGTTTTTTAAACTGCCGATTAACTCGATTTCCCGAAGCCGGCCGGAATGGCCGCGCGCCAAGGGCATAATTTCAAACAAAATGCCAATATCCTCGCCGGTTTTTTTGCGGATAATTTCTTCTAATTCACGGCGGGAGTAATCGACTTCCCAACGAAAATATTTTTTAACCCGCTCCAGGGATTCCGGTAGTTTTCTTCCTTTTAAATTACACCAGGCTTCCGGTCGCGCTTCAATCCACTTTTGCACAACATCTTCGTCTTGCAATGAAGCGTATTCCTTCGGTTCGGTTTTCGCGTCAAATTTGCCTTTAAAAAAGGCGTCGCCATTTTCGGTGGCGTCTTCGGTATGCCCGCCGCAGATCAAATGGAAAGGCGTATCTCGAATATATTCTTTGGAAAAAATAACCTGGCCCCTGGTCAATTTGACAGCTTTTTCGATATCTTCATCCTCAAAATCGATCCCGAAATAGCGCAACGTTTCTCCGTAATTATTAAAATCAAACGGCTCGCCCAATTGCCGGTGATGAATCCTGGCCATTGCTTCGCTGCGACAAACGATTGCCAAACTTTTGGTAAATTCCAACGGCAATCCGGCGCCGATTTCAGAGTATATCACCCGTTGCAAATACAACTCCAGGGGTACTTCGCTAATTGCCATCAATTTGCCTTGAATATCAAAACGAATTTCCACCGTGCCGTTAAAAACCTGGTCGTTGTGATTTTCCTTTTGCAGCAAATCGTCAAAGCTGCGCACCCCAAAAATTTTGGTTTTGGTATTCGGATTATCGGGAACAATTCGCAGCACATTCTTGACTTCGGTGGACTTGTCGTACTCTGCGTCAAACGCTTCAAATTGCCCGGTCGCATTTTTAACAACTTCTTTTTCGACATGGGGAATAAAATCCGGTTGAAAGCGTTTAAAGGCTTTGCGCGCCGCCATTTCGGTCGGATAGCTGCCGGCAACGATTACATATTTTGCGTTATTGTTGACCTTGCGTTTATTCAAAAAAATATCGCCGCCAAGCACTTTTAGCTCAGCCGTCGAATCGATGTTGCGAACAATTTCCAGTTTTTCCTTGGCCCGCATCTTGTTGAAAGATTCGAAGACCACTAAAAAATAACGCTCTTTACCGGGCTTGCTGTCTTTCACTTTTATCCGCCATTTCAGATCGGAATTAATATTTTCGATTAATAAATTTCCCTCGCTGTCATAGAGTGAAAATTGATCCATCACGCGAAAATCAATGTGTTCCTGACCGCTAAACAGACCGATACGGAAAACGGGTTGACCATTCACCTGGTTCAAATGATACGCTTTAATCTCTTTTTCCATTGTCAAACTCTTTTAACTTAACCTGATTCGCTGCTGAATTACTGGTGCAAAGCTCACCAATTTAGCTCAATTTTTAATAAAAATCAAGTGTTTAAGGCGCACCCGGTTCTAAAAACGCACTTTTTACGAGGATTAGAAATTGATTTTGCATTGCTATTTTGTTAAACTAATAGGTTTCTTAATAAGGAGATGTGTTGAACAGGGTCCTGAGAATTACACTCTACCTTTTATTATTTTTTCTGTTTCCGTTTTCGCATGCGTTTAGCCAGCCGGCCCGATCGCTGAAACAGTCGGCAACAGCCAGCTACGGCGACCAATTAGTCTATGGCGTTCCCGCCGAACATCCCTTTCGCATAAATCCGTTTGAGGTTAATTCAACGGATCAGCATGAAGTACTTGCGCTTATTTTCGGTTACGGACTGATCAAGTCCGAAGGTAAAGTGGCCGCGCCGCCGCCGCTGATTGCCCGGCAATTCTCTGAAAACAATGCAAAAACCTGGCACATTGTGCTCAAACGGAATATTATTTTTCACAACGACGTCAACCTGCGGAACACGGATGTTAAATTTACGTTTGAGCTGGTCAAAAAATACGGCGGCTATCTTTTAAATCGCCATTTTGACCTGGCAAACGTGCGCTCAATCGAGATCAACGGCGATCTCGAAACGGTTTTTCACCTGTTTCGCCCGGATAAAAATTTTATTTCAAAACTGGCCGATATTCCGATCATTCCGCAAAGTTACTATCGTGAAGCCATGTTCCGTGGTTACCGGATATTTTCCAGTCTGCCGCCCATGGGAATGGGGCCATTCTCCTTCGAATTCCAGACCCAAAACATGCTTTCATTGAAATATCATTTAAATTATTACTCCGGCAGACCCTTTTTAGACCGGGTAAAAGTGCTGTTTTTTGAGGATCAGCAGATGTTGGTGAGCGCATTGGTCAATGGCCGGGTGGACTATATTGAGCTGCCCGACCGCGTCACGACGGACCGTTTGTTCGAGCTGATGAGCAACAAAATGATCATGTTCGGCATTCCCCGCCGCGAAACCGTGGTTTACACCTTGCTTTTTAATGTGAATAAATTCCCCCTTTCCGAACCGGAAGCGCGAAAGGCGATCTATCTGGCCATCAACCGGGAAAATATTGTGTCAAAATTTGCCAAAAATGTCGGCAGCGTGGCAAATTCTCTTTTTAAACCGGATAATCCCGCGTACGAAAAAACGCTTTTTCAGGACACCTATAACCCACGCCAGGCGTTGCGGCTGCTGAAACGAGCCGGCTGGGTGCTTAATCCACAAACGCTGATGTTGGAAAAAAACGGCCGCCCGCTTTCATTTAAATTAAATTTTTCAAAAAATTCCGAACTGGAGCAGAACATTGCCCGGGCAATCAAATTAAATCTCGCTGAAATCAATATCAATGTTCAGCCGGTGCCTGTGTCGCAGTTAGACAAGGATAGATTGGTGCAAAAAACAGCGTATGAATCGATGGTTTATTGCTATGCTTATGATCCCCGGTATTTATTGCCCGCGGTAAAAGACTTTTTTTTCAATGTGCTGGGAGCGGGGCAGGATGTGCCGAACTATCGCAATCGTTATATGAAACGGCTGTTCAGCCTGGTCAAAAACAGGCCTGAAAAATATAAAGACGTTTACATCCGCTTTCAGACGTTTCTGGTCAGGGAAGCGCCCGCAGTGTTGTTGTTTTTTGATGAACGAATTTTGATCGGCTTGGATAAACGCTTCCGGGATTTTCGTAAAATTATTCGCAAAGATAAAACCATGTATTTTCAAATCAACCCGATTGAAAACTGGTTTGTGCCAAAAGCGAAGCAGAAATATCCATGAGAGTCAGATTAAACACACGTTTGCGCCTGCTCCGGCGAAATTTTCAGCGGTTTTTGTCGCGAAAAATTTCCAATCGCCTGATGTTCACGTATGTGGCCTTGGGCGGATTGCCGCTGGTCATTGTCAGCGTCATTCTCATTTCGCTCACCCAAACGACCGTGCAAAACTATATTTATCAAATAAATAAAGAAACCGCCCGCCGGGCCAGCAACCAAATTTACCTGTTTATTCAGGATCCCTTGACAATTTTGCAAACCACCGCGCTCACCCGCGATATTTACGAAATGGACGTTTTTTCGCAGAGCAGCCTGATCAACAGGATTAAGGATAAAAATCCCATTTTCAACAAAATTTTTGTGCTGGACGATAGCGGCCGGGTGGTGGTCACCACTAATTTTGGCGAGGAAATGCGTGATTTTAGCAGTCAGCCGTTTTTTCAAACCGGCATCCGGGGGCAGGAATATTTTTCCGATGTTTATTTCTCGCCGTCGCGTTTTCCGCTGATGACCATCGCGGAGCCGGTAATTCGCTATAATTTGCAATTGGGCGTCCTGGCTGCTGAAATTGACCTGAAACGCATCTGGGCGTTGGTGGACAGCATCACCATCGGCGAAACCGGTTTTGCCTTTTTGTTGAGCGCGGACGGCCAGGTGATTGCCCATCGCGACCGCGACAAAGTGTATAACCGCGAAGATTATTCCCAATATGATTTTTATCACGCCCTGAAGCTTGGCGAACAAAATATGATCAGTTCCAACGTTGACGGCGAGGAACATATTTTGGTCTATTCATCCGTTCCGGTGTTGGGGTGGAGCGTTATTGTGGAGCAATCGCACGCCGAAGCCTTCAAGCTTGCCCGACAAATGCAATCCAATGTCATTTATGTCATTGCGCTGACGATACTTGTGGCGATTATTCTAGGCGTTTTGGGCATTCGCCGGTTTACCAAACCATTGCTGGAGCTGGTCAAGGGGGTTCGGGAATATGGGCGGGGCAACCTGGAGCATCAAATCGATATGTCCACCAATGATGAATTGGCGGAACTGGCCTCGGAATTCAACGCCATGGCGGCATCGCTAAAAGACAACCAGAAAGAATTGCAGCGCATGGAACGGCTGGCGGCGTTGAGCAAGTTTGCCGCATTGGTCAGCCACGAGGTTCGTAATCCGCTGAACTCAATGAACATTAATATACAAATTTTAAAACGCGCCATTCATCGCCCCGATTTGGAAGCCGGGCGAAAAGCGAAGTATTTAGATGTAATCTCCTCGGAAATAAACCGCATCAACGAGTTGGTAACCAATTTTTTAAGCATCGCCCGGCCGCCGGAATTGAATATCATCCGCACCGATATCCATGCTGTTTTGGACGAGGTTGTTTTGCTGCAAAAAGCACAGGCAGAAACGGACGGCGTGATAATCAAAACGCAATTTTCAAAAAAAACACTTTCGGGAATGTTTGACTATAACCAGCTTAAGCAGGTTTTTCACAATATCACGATCAACGCCATCGAGGCGGTGGGAGATACGGGAACCTTATTGATCAAAACGAGAATAAAGAAAAAGATGATTCACGAGGAAAATCGATATTTTGCGTTGCTGGAATTTAAGGACGACGGCGAAGGCATTCCCAGGGAAATTTTAAACGATGTCTTTGAATTCTACCACACAACCAAGCGAACCGGCAGCGGCCTGGGCTTGGCGATCGCCAGGCAAATTATCGAGGGACACAAAGGGAACATTTATATCAAAAGCAAAGTAAGTGTAGGCACTTCGGTATTTATTGAATTACCCATCGATGAACCACTTGAAACAAAAACAGGCAGTCCTGAAAAAACCGCCGAAAAAAAAACGCTTTAAACAAGGTAAACCATGAAAGAAAAAGTGCTGATTGTTGAAGACGACATTAACACCCTGAACGGCCTGGCAGAAATTTTGGAAGACGAGGGCTTTGAAATTGCCAAGGCCAAAAATGCCCGACTGGCCCAAAATGCCCTGAAAAAAGGGGAATACAATGTCGTTTTGATGGATTTTCTTTTGCCGGATTTAGACGGGTTGGAGCTTTCAAAAATTGTTTTGGAGCTGCGCCCGAATATAAAAATCATAATGATGACGGCGTTTGGCACGGTCAAAAATGCGGTAAATGCGATGAAAATGGGTATTTACGATTATTTGACAAAGCCGATTAACCTGGATGAGCTGCTGATCATCCTGCGCCGGGCGTTGGAAGAACAACGGCTGGTGAGTGAGAATATCGATTTAAAGTCAAAACTCAACAAAACCTATCGATTTGATAACATTATTGGCGTTAGCGGAAAAATGCAGGAGGTTTTCCAAAAGGTTGAAAAAGTTGCGAATTCCAATGCCACCGTGCTGATTCGCGGGGAAAGCGGCACCGGAAAGGAGTTGATCGCCCGGGCGATCCATTATCAAAGCCGGCAAAAAGACCGCCCCATGGTGGAAATCAACTGCGCGTCGATCCCGGAAAACCTGCTGGAAAGCGAGTTGTTTGGCCATGAAAAGGGCGCGTTTACCGGCGCTTATAAAATGAAAAAGGGCAAATTTGAAATCGCCGATAAAGGCACCCTGTTTTTAGATGAAATTGGCGAACTGCCGCTTTCCTTGCAATCAAAACTGCTGCGGGTGTTACAGGAACGGCGGTTTAACCGCGTCGGCGGCGTTGACAACATTGAGGTAGAAGTGCGCCTGATTGCCGCGACCAATGCCGATCTGGAAAAGCGGCTGAATGAGGGGCTTTTTCGCGAGGATTTGTATTATCGCCTCAATGTGATTCCCATTTTGATTCCCCCGCTGCGAGAGCGCATCGAAGATACCGGTCCGTTAATCGATCATTTTATTCAAAAATACGCTGAGAAGGAAAATCGCAAAATTGAAGGCATCATCGATGAAGCGTTCAAAATATTAATGTCTTACGAATGGCCGGGCAATGTGCGGGAATTGGAAAACGCCATTGAAAATGCCGTGGTGATGAGCGATGGCGGGATGATTACCCCCCATGATTTGCCGGCCTATCTCAAAGGCAGCAAAACAATTACCACGCCATTATTGAGCATTATTAATGAAAAAAAAGACTTGAGCTATCGCGACAAACTGGAAGCGTGCGAACGGGAAATTATCCGTCACGCGCTCATTGAATCCGATAACAACAAAACCCGGGCCGCAAAAAAGCTGGGTTTTACACTTCGCACCCTGCGTAATAAAGTTAATAAATATAGCCTTTAAAGATTCTCCGGGAAACCAACGCAGACGGGGCGTTCGATGATCCGCCCCTGCAATTGCAACAACAACCTCCCAAACAAATTAGTACACCAATATTTTCAGTGATTTAACTTCCTCAATTTGCGTAAAGAAACAGCTAAAAATTTCGATAGTAATCACATACAGTGACTCTCTGTATCGCGGTCTGTGAACGGGCATGCGATTGGGAAAATTGATGAATGCGTTATGCGACAACCGGTTCTTAAGGAATGTTAATGAGATATTCAATCGACGACATTGTTTCACAAGTAAAACACCTGCCCATGCCAAATGCGGCGGCGTTGCAAATCATTCAGCTATGCACCGACCCGGAAGTCAAAAATTCCCGGCTGACGGAAATTATTTCCACCGATCAAAGCCTGACCTCGCAGGTTTTAAAAATTGCCAACTCCAGCTATTTCAACTTTCCCCGGACAATCCACACCATCGACCGCGCACTGGTCATCCTGGGAATGAATCTTTTAAAAGACGTCGCAATCAGTATCGCGTTTCACAGCTTTTTTAAAGGGTTTGCATCAACCCCATGGTTTGATTTTGACTATAATTGGCATCATTCCCTGTTAACCGCATTGATTTGTAAAACACTTTCCAACAAATTTACCCCAAATTCAGGTGATATCGTTTACGTTGGCGGCCTGTTACACGATATTGGAAAATTAGCGGAAGTGCGCATCGTTCCCGAAGCGTATCAGCATTTTGTCGAGCAAAGCCGGGAAAAATCGGCGCGTTTGTATGAGATTGAACAGCAGGAACTCGATTTTCACCACGGCGATGTCGGGGGAATTTTAATTGATCGCTGGAATTTACCCGCCGGAATTGTTAATATGATAACGTTTCATCATTACCCCGGCGATTTCAGTGGGTCCCCCGAGGAATATCACAATGTACGCCTAATTTATCTCGGCAATGTTTTAGCGCATTTTTTTCAGGATGAGTTCGGGAACCTGGACGACGTTTTACAATTCGACCCAAATTTTTTGAACTACTTTTCGTTCAGCGAGCGGGATTTTACAGATCTGGTTGAAGATGTGCGTAAAGAAATGGATAAAAAAAAGTACTTAATGGAAATCCGGTAACTTTTAAAATCGACAACAGCGAATGAGCACCCAGGCAAACATAAACGAATATTTCGAGAACATACTAAACGCTTTGAAAAACACGGGAAAAGGAACACCGGTTTTTTCCCGGCTGCAAAGCATTGCGGATGATGTCCGGCAATTGGAAAAATATGTCAAAGGCTCATTCGAAACGCTGGACAATCATTTTCAGGCGTATGTTAAACAAATCAACCTGTTTTCCAGCCTGATTGAATTTCAACGAAAAATGATTCACTTTGATTCGCCGGAAGAAATGATTCAGGAAACGTTTGAATATATTAAATCGCAAATTGACTACGACGGCGCTTTTCTGCATCTCAAAATCAATAAAAAAGATCAAACGGAGGAAAACCTTTCGGCAAATCCCTCCCAAACCGCGGTAATTAACAAATTTTTGAAACACGGCAACTGTTTGCAGAAAATCCGCAAGGCGATTCGCAAAAGGGATCTCGGCATATTGCTAAAGGACGCCTCTCGTTCCGAGCTACGCGATTTGCCCTGGCACGTGCTGGGGGCAACATCCGTGATCATTTTCCCGCTCCGCGTTCAAAACAATCTTTTCGGTTTTGGATTGATCTATTCTAAAAAATCCAATTTTCAACTGAATCAGCTTTCATTTATCAACCTGATTTTGGGGCTTTTTTCGCTGTTGATATTTCAGCATTTCTACTTTTTTGAGCTGAAAAAGCGGTTTGCCGAACAAGCCAGGCTCTACAATATTTTCGAAAAAGTGAAATTTGCCCAATATTTTGACAAAGGGCCGCTTTGCATTTATTCATTGGATGAAGGCGGGGTCATATTACATGTAAATAATGCTGCCCTGGAAAACAAACACATTGGCATCAAACCGGCGGTCGGTGAAAAATTTGCCCAATTTTTACCGGAGGAGCGGCAATCCCATTTCACCAAACTGCTGCAAGCCGTGAAACCCGGAGAGTTGCGGAGTTACCGGCTGCCAATTTTTTCGCAAAACGGTGCATCCTATGTATGGGATCTTTTTCTTTCAAAAGTGGAAATACAAAAACGTTTTCACCTGAATATTCTTTTTGCGGTGGATATTACGAATCAATATTTTCGCGAGCAAATGGCGCGGCGCAACGAGATTCTCGACCAGGTTTC
>CAYVDX010000059.1:0-11033 GCA_964450485.1 uncultured Calditrichaceae bacterium | reverse complement strand
CCCGGCAATTGTTTCTTTTTTTACAATTTTTGATTAAGTCGTTAAAGGTATTCAACGAAAAAGCCATCGAAACATATCTTGACAAGCACTTTCCGAAATTTTTTAAAAAGGGCGCGCCGGTTGCGCAAGCGACCCAGGCAATTACCCATCTTCGATTTTTGTTGATACAGCAATTGCTGGAAGAAACGGGTGCTCCCTCCCAATTGCGGGAAAAGGATGAGCGCGTTATTCGTCTGATTTTCATTTTTGATCTCATTTTTAAACGGTTTAACGAAACATTCAGCGGATTCGGCGATAATTTTTCCCAAGCGGAAAATAACGCGCCTGTTACCATGGAAAACCGGCAAAAATCGAAAAAGATGCTGGCCTTTCGCGTCACCGGTGATCGATTTGAGGGCGCGCATCGCCTGGACAAACGATTAAACGATTGGTTGGGGTTGGATTCCGCGAAGCGCGCGCGGATGATGCGTTGGGTTCATTTTATCCATCCGAAGGATTTGGCCAAAGCGCAGTTTAAGCTAAAATCGCTGGTATTAAATCGCGTGCCGATTTATGAATTGGGCTACCGGCTCCGGGACCGCGGCGGCAAGTGGCGGAGTGTTGTCGAATTGGGGCGAATTATTTACGGTAAAAACAATCAGCCGCTGGTTTTTAATGGTGTGATTCTGATTACCGAGCCACGCGATGGCGATGAAAAATTAATCCCTTCCTCGGCGGAAATTTTACGTCACCTTTTAGATGCTCGTAAAGATATCGCTTTTGTCGTGAACAAAAAGTCACAGCTCGTGCACGCAACAAGAGCGATGCTGAATTTTTTGCTCCCCGACGATCAACAAATCACGGCCGACAGCGCCAAACCGGATACCCACCGGTTTTATGAATTGTTGGATGCGGAAAATAAATTAGTCGCAGTAAAATTTTGGGAATCTTTAGCCCGCGAAAATCAACCGGATAATCCGAAATCGTTGTTGTTGCGGTTACAAAACACGCATAATGGCGAACAAGCGATTGTTGAATTCACATCCTATCAGTTGGAAAAAGCCTTTGGCGAGCCGTACTATTTGCTGTGGGGAAAAATGATGCCGGGGCGCGGGCATGTTGAAGAAACGATTGAACGGTTAGCCGTATTGCATGCGCTGGGCAATGCGTTGAAAAAAACCACAAAAGCCGGGCAAATTTATAAAAAAGTGATGAAAGCGCTACAGCAAGTGCTGCCGAACGCGCAATCCGCCGCGTTGTTGATCAACACAAACGCGGGATTCAGGTTTGGGGTCGGTTTTGGATATCACACCCAAAAAATTGCGAAAGCAGTGCTGTTTAGCCCGGGGTTGACTGAAAAATATTTTGGCGCTAAAACCGCGTTTTCAGAGCCGGTTGAATTGATCCGGCAGCCCGAAGTGTTAGATGAATTATTTCAAAATGTATCCGTGTTTTCCCGGCACATTAATGTTGAACGCCATATTCGGCATACCGAGAAAACCCAACTTGCGGCCGTTCTCCGGGTAAATCAACGTCCGCACCTCCTTTTGGAAGCCGGTGTGTTTGATCCGAACCGCGCTTTTAACGAGATGGATCGCCATTTTTTCCGGCTGCTGCTGCAACAGGCAAGCGTCGCGCTGGAACGGCTGATGCACCCGCCCGGCAAGGTTGATTTTTCGGAAAAAATCAAGTCCATCCTAAAAAATTCGCCCCTGGCAACCCTCATTATTCAGGACGGGGAGTGTAAAATATATAATCCGAAATTTTTGGAATTAACCGGACAGACTCACAAAGAAAATATTGACGATGATGTGTGGTCATTTTTTCACGCCCAGGATTTGCAATTGGTAAAGGAAAAAATCGCGGAAACCCTGAAAGGCGGAAGCGTGCATCAGCAAGAATTCCGCATGTTGCGCCGCGATGAAACCGAGGCGTTTTGCGCCGGCGTTTTTATTCCGTTTGAATTGTCGGGTCGTCCGGCGGTTGTTTGCCAGATAAACGATCTGACAAAATTGCGCGACCTGGAAGAGCAGCTTCGTCAGTCGCAAAAGCTGGACACGATTGGTTCGCTGGCTGCCGGCGTTGCCCACGATTTCAATAATATTCTCGGCGTGATAATTCCTTCAGCGCAAATGATTATCAAACATCCGGAGAAAGCTTTTGATAACAAAAAGCATGCGAATATCATATTTCACATGGCGAAACGGGGCGCGCTGCTGATCGGCAAACTGCTCGCTTTTGCGCAATCCGAGCCGGAATACAGGGGCAAAATTGATCTGAATTCATTGATCAACGAAGCGCGTGAAATTTTGGATAAAATTGTCGGGCCGGGCGTCAAGCTCCATTATTTTCTCGCGGACAAACTGCCGGAAATCACCGCGGATTACAATCAAATGATGCAGATGATTTTTAATTTGGTTGCGAATTCCATCGAGGCGATGCCGGCCGGCGGAGAAATTTATATTGCCACCGAATACAAGCACATCAAAGCGGGCAGCGGCATGTATCGCAGCATTCAGCCGGGTGAGTATGTTCGCCTGACCGTGCGGGATAGCGGCGTCGGGATACCGGAAGATTTGCGTAAGCGGATTTTTAAACCGTTTATCACCTCGAAATCAGACGGCTCCGGTCTCGGCTTGAGCATTGTGAATGGCATTTTGAAAAAGCATGAAGGCTATGTCTTGCTCCAAAGCGAAGAAAACAAAGGCACCACGTTTAAAGTTTACCTTCCGGTGAAATTAAAACGCGATGCGCACGTTGCGAAAAAGTCCATTCCGCGACAACCCAAAGCGCCTTCGCGGGTCAAAAAACCGGAATCGCCGGTTGCGTCCAAGGGCACCATTTTGGTCGTTGATGATGAAAAATATCTGCGGGAAGTTTATGCCGGCATGTTGGAAATGCAGGGGTTTACTGTCATCGAAGCAGCTTCCGGGCGGGAGGCGTTGGGAATTTACAAAAACCGTCGTGATGATATAAACCTGGTGATTTTGGATTATGGCATGCCGGAACTCAACGGCGGGCAGACGTACAAAGTGCTGAAGCGGCTAAAGCCGGATGTGCGCGTGGTGTTAAGCACCGGCTATGGCGAGCAACGAGATGTTGCGCGGCTCATCCATGACGAACATTTGCATTTTTTGCCCAAGCCGTTTACCATGGAAAGCCTCAGTGAAAAAGTAAGATCGGCATTGGCGAATGCCAGGATGAATTGAGGGATTACAAGGGGATGTTTCCGTGTTTCTTGGGCGGATTTTTGTCCACCTTGTTGCGCAGTGTTTCCAGCGCCCGGCAAATTTTCGAGCGCGTCATTTGCGGTTCGATTACTTCATCGACAAACCCCCTCTCCGCCGCCAGGTAGGGATTGGCAAATTTTTCGCGGTATTCGCGCTCTTTTTCCGCCAATGCCGCGGCCGGATCGTCCGCCTGTGCGATTTCCCGTTTGAAAATAATTTCCGCGGCGCCTTTTGGACCCATCACCGCGATTTCCGCCGAGGGCCAGGCAAAATTGAAATCACCGCGAATGTGTTTGGAACTCATCACGTCATACGCCCCACCGTAAGCTTTACGCAAAATAACCGTGATTTTTGGCACGGTGGCTTCGCAATAGGCATAGAGCAGTTTTGCGCCGTGTTTGATGATGCCGCCCCATTCCTGTGCGGTGCCAGGCAGAAATCCCGGCACATCCACAAATGTGAGAATCGGAATGTTAAAAGCGTCGCAAAACCGCACAAAGCGAGCGCCTTTCAGTGAGGCGCCAATATCTAAAACGCCGGCCAGCATATTGGGTTGATTGGCGACAATGCCGATTGACTGCCCATTCATACGGGAAAATCCAACCACCATATTCCGGGCATAATCCGCGTGTATCTCAAAAAACTCGCCGTCATCCACAATCATTTTGATGACATCCGTCACATCGTAGGGCTTGCCGGGATTTTCCGGCACAACGGAAAGCAATTTTTCATCCATCCGCTCCGGCTTGTCCGTGGGGGTGCGGTATGGCGCTTCTTCGGCGTTGTTTAACGGCAGGAAGCTCATTAGTTTGCGAATTTTGAGCAAACAGTCCACGTCGTTATCGGCCACAAAATGGCTCACGCCGCTTTTCGTGGCGTGGGTGACGGCGCCGCCCAAATCTTTAAAAGACACATCTTCGTGGGTTACGGTTTTGACGACGTTGGGGCCGGTGACAAACATGTAGCTTTTATCGCGCACCATAAAAATGAAATCCGTAATGGCCGGCGAATAAACCGCTCCGCCGGCGCACGGTCCCATCACGGCGGATATTTGCGGCACAACGCCGCTGGCAAGGGTGTTTCGCAGGAAAATATCCGCGTATGCGCCGAGGCTGACCACGCCTTCCTGAATGCGCGCGCCGCCGGAGTCATTCAGCCCGATCACCGGGCAGCCGATTTTCATGGCCATGTCCATGATTTTACAAATTTTTGCCGCGTGCGCCCCGGATAAGCTGCCGCCAAATACCGTGAAATCCTGGCTGAAGACACAAACCAAACGGCCCTCGATTCTGCCGGTGCCAACCACGACGCTATCGCCAAGATAACGTTGTTCATCCAGACCAAAATCATGGGTTTGATGGCGGACCAGCATGTCAATTTCTTCAAATGTGTTTTCGTCTAACAATACGTCGATTCTTTCTCTCGCGATTAGCTTGGCTTGATCATGCATTTTTTTAATGCGTTTTTCGCCGCCGCCTTTTAGCGCCTCCGCTTGTAATTTTCGCAAATATTCAATCTTTTCTGACATCGATCTCCACGAATTCGCCTTTTTTGCCACAATGATGCTCCCTTTTTAATGGTTTAGCACCGGACACGTTAAAATTTGGGTGAAGTTTTCTATAAATTTGAAGCAGCGCATCGAAGAATATGGCGATGCGAAGCCCTACGCCGGGATAAACTCCGCTTCGCAACGAGCGTCGCTCACGTTCGACGCTTTTTGCTCCCAAGCGCCTGCCTGGGAGCGTCTTTTTCTACAAAAGCTCCGCTTTTACGACAAGAATTCCCAAATGTCCGGTGCTGAATTTAACGGTCAATATGCCGGAGAAAAATTCAATAAAACAAAAATTAAGAAAACAATGCCTGAGAATCACGGGAAGAATAAAAAAAAGCCCGGACGCGGTGCATCCGGGCTTTTAAGGAAACGACATTTTTTATGTTTTTTTCTTAATTCAGCATTCTTTACAGGTCGCCGCCAAGCGAGAAATACCAAACCGGTTTGCTGGAACCGGCGAGATCGTATCGCCAGGCAACGTCAATACGCAGGAGAAAATAGAGAAAAAATACCCGCGCGCCAATGCCGTAGCCGCTGACTAAGTCTTTGAAGGCGCGTTCGCCGTTTTCATTAATATGCGTTGCCTGCCACGGTTCGCCCGGGGTAAATGTCGTCCCGATGTCGTAAAAAATTGCCCCGCGAATATTGAACAGACGAATCGGCGGAAAGCCTAATCCCAGGAATTCGATGAGCGGGAAACGGAATTCGTTATTGGCCAGCAGATAACGGGTGCCTTCCCGTTCGTAATATAATGCCCCGCGCAGCGGCGTGACAAAGCTGGAGAAGAAGATGTCGCCAATATTGTTGGTGCGGAAACCGCCGCCGATACGCGTTTTGTAATTAATCCAATTGTCGATACCGCCGAGGAAAAAGTGCTGTGGATCGCTGCCAAGGCTGGCTGCCCCGCTCAGGCGAAAGGCAAAATTGTAATTACGATTGATCATGTAATATTTGCGATAATCAAAAGAAATAGTTCGAAAATCACGGCTGTTACTTTCATATTTTGGGCTTGCCGTAAATGTCAGCGCGTAACGACTTCCGTCAACCGGGCCTGTAAAACCCCACAATACGGAGTCATGAATATAGGATAGCGTTGGCAAAATTGTGCTGACGCGTTCGTCCGGGCGACTGCTTGTCAGGTTCTCCAGCGAAATATTGTACCAATTCAGGTTCAATTCTAATCGATCAAATTTATTGAAAGGATATGCCGCTAAAAAATTCAGTCCATAATTACGGTAGCGTTGAAAATTAACCCCGTTAGACCGGAAAAACCATGCCAGGTGGTATCCGCCAAACCCCAGGTTTATACGATGTTTCAAATTCAGGTATAATGCGCTTAAGTCACTGTTTTTTAAGTCGGATACAAGATTCACGTTGAGAAAGATTTTGTGATCGCCTAATAAGTCGCTAAAAGCAAATGTCGTGTATCCGGAAAACCCGAAGAAAGTGTTATATCCCGCTGATCCGGTGACAACATCCGGTGAAAATTTGAGCTTGTACTTGCGGACTTTGTACTCGCCTTCATTGTTCTGATAGGTTTGTTCCGCAAGTTCAACTTTTTTCTTTTTCTTTTCCTGCGATTTCATTTTATAGCGTGTGAAAACGTAATTGCTAAAATCCGCCGGGGAATCGCCTTCAAGGTTTTTGTCGGACTTTGGCTTGTCGTTTTCGTCCGGTTGCCATTTGCGGGCATAAATCGGCAGCTTGCCGCTTTTCATATCTTTTGCAAATTCCGTATCCCGCAATTCCTTTGCTTTTAGCTCGGTGGGATTGTTGAGCATAAATATATCAAAGCCGCCCTGGAAAAACGTGGTAAAAACCATTTTATTGGCATTGCGATCCCAATTGATTTGCAAAACCCCGGAAATGATATCTGTTACCGGGTAATCGTTGAGGGGGGCCAAGGTGCTGAGATTGGCTTCTGTGGCTTCTTCGCCGGCTGTAATGCCCGGCTCGTCATCGCCCGGTTTCTCATCTAAATCAAAGTGATGAATGTAGAGATTAAAAATGCCGTTTTTGTCAGAAAGATAGGCCAGCGTTTTATTATCCGGTGAAAAGAGCGGGTTGGCTTCTTCCCAGGGCGTATCGGTGATTCGTTTCATTTTTCCCGATTGAACATCCACGGTGTAGATATCCCGTTTTTCATAATCGTGCGCCGCCATTCGAAAATCTTCCGGCGCTTCAATATCATTCAAATAAGCTTTGCGATCCGAAACAAACGCAATTTGTCTGCCGTCATGAGACCAGGAGGGATGATCGTCAGAGAAAACATGATTGGTTACTTGCCGGGTTTCCCGCGTCCCCAAATCTAAAATATAGATATCGCTCTGGTTATTTTTATTGCCGACAAAAGCGATTTTGTCGCCATCCGGTGACCAGGCGGTGGTAAATGCACCGTCTAATTGCGGCAAATCATAGTTTTTTATGTGATTGTTTTTAATTTCAACGGTGTAAATGGCGTCGTTAGCGCCGCTTTTGGCGGCAAAAGCCAGCATTTTTCCGTCCGGGCTGAAACTCATTCCCGGGCGCAAAAAGTGTAATTCTTCAAAATTGCTGGAGCGTTGCCCTTTGACCAATGTTTTGATTACCTTTCCGTTCAGTGCAGACATTAGATAAATATTCTGCGATCCCCGGCGATCCGAAATAAAGGCGACTTTATCACCGTTAGGGGAAATTGTCGGGCTGACGTTCATAAAATTAGGTACTTTTCGATGATTGGTAAGCCGTTTTGCCATTTCCACCGGTTCTTTGCGATCCGAAATATCGGGCCAATATTGTTTCTTTAAATATCGATGCCAGCGTTGGGTAAATTCCTCGGAGCCAACCCCGACCGAAGATCGCAACACGCGTTCAAATGAGACTTTTCCGCGCATTTTGTGGAGCATTTCACCAATTTTGTTCCGCCCATACGTGCTGGAAATATAGCGAAATACCGAAGCGCCGCCCTGGTAAACCAGGTAATACTGTAATGTCTGTAAATTCGGCATGTAATTGTTCAACACCGCGTCTCGCACAATCATGTCGGTGCGATTATCCCAACCCTGCGATTGAAATTCCGCCAGTCCTTCGGAAAACCATAGTGGCGCCGGGGTGACCTCGCCGACAATCAGCGACTGGATCGAGCCGCCGTATATCATATCGTTCATCACCGCATGAACCAACTCGTGGTGGATGACGTGACGAAATTGTTCGTATGAGCCCTCAAATGGAACGACGATACGGTTTTTGTATAATTCGGTTACGCCGCCAATGCCTTCTTCAAGGTATGAGATTACAACATTGGTTTGCTGCCAGTCATTATGTGATTTGTAAACGATAAAAACAATACGTTCGCGTATATCAAAACGGAAATCTCGTTTGAGTTGAATATAAGAGCTTTCCGCGATTTCTGCCGTAAACTCGGCGATTTCCTGCCCGCCGTCATAAAAATATATATCAAAGTGCTTCGATTGGAGATAATACCATTCGAAATTTTTATATATAACCTTGTTTTTGCCAAAGCCAAACGCATTCGCATTAAAAATGAACAACATGATGGGAATGACAAATAGCAGCTTAAAAAATCTCATTACAGAACTCCTAAAAAATTGTGGCAGATTTATAAAACCGTTAAAAATTTAAACCGAATTTTAAGATCAAAAGTTCATTTTTTTGACAGAGAATGATTCAATGATGATTTTTGTTGTTATTCAAAGTAATCCGAGGAGATAAATACCCATTCGTAAAATAAAAAATGGGTCGTGAATGGGTATTCGCGTTGTTTTGATTTTTTTGCCACCCAAAATCATCGGACGTTCCATTATAATATTAAGCATTGCTGTTGGATGATTACGTTAGCATTATTACATTTTGGAACAAATGTTATTACATTTTGGTTGTAACTCTATAATACACAAGGACAAGTTAAATGTTAACCCAGCTTTTTTTTACTGTCGTGTTCATGCTCACCATGCACTCGCAATTGTTGGCACAATCTGATAACTCCGTTGCCAAAACGTTCGCTCCCTGGGATACGGTGCTTGCTGAAATTCAAATTGTTGAACAAATCAACGCGGTTGATACACTAAAGAGTCAATTATTAAAAGACATTTTTGATCGTTTTCAAGTTACAGCGCAAGATTATAAAAATTTTTATAATAATTTTATGAAGAAACCACTGAAATTTAAACAAGCGTTTTTAGATCGCGTTAAATCCATTCTAATCGCGCAAGGCAAAAAGCCGAAACGAATCAAAAAATAATGATAACTTAGATAATTTTCTTATATTTTGCAATACCCATTACGGGTCATTTTGTTGATAATATGGTGAATCGTAACATTTTGTCCGCGATAAAGTGAGAATCTAAAGAAATCTGTTTAACCGCCGATAATGTACCGGTTTTAACAAAAAAGTGGTTCCCAAATTCCAAATTTTAAAAAATATGATTCCCGACACTTATTTCTTCGGTTGCCATTCTATGTTTAAAAAATAAAAAGGCGACACATTTTTTGTTTAATTGAGTTGGCGTAAAATTATAACAATAAATATTTAGAGATGCTATCATGCTTCAGTGGTTTCGAAAACAACAGACAAGCGCTTCCAATTTAAATGGCAACGGAAACGACGAACATCTCGCTTTGATGCGAAAGCTTGTTGATTATTTGGAAGGTCAAATTTCCTCTCCAAAAAAGGCGACTTCTGTGTTGTCTCAAATTGCGCGGTTTAAGGAATTGCCGCCCACCTACCGGGAAAAGGAACTTCCACGGATATATTTAAGTATTGAAAATTACCTGTGCGAAGAAGATCCCCTTCAAAAATTTTCTAAATCCCAGTTGCGAAAAACCGTGAAATATCGCTTTGAACCGTTGATGGAACTGGAAAATTTTAATATTATTTTTGAAGATAAAACGGTTCAGGCGCTTTCGCTTTGCCAGGCATTTTTAAGGGATTTGATCAGCAAGGTAGCAACACTAGTGCATGATTCCGATGAAGCCGAAATTAAAAAAGCCGCTGAGTGGATTAACAATGTGCCGGAGATTGTGGGGTTGGAGATGCCCTTTGGAATTACCGATAAAGTTCCGGAAGACGCCGAGGCATGGAATTCGACCCTGAAAAAAGTTTCGGATGCGATTTATGCCTATCTGCTAAAAAAGGTTGGCGAAGAAGGCGCTGCAACGCAATTTGAAAAAAGCTTCCGGGAATTAGCGGATACTTTTCGCGAGCTTGAGTCATTCCATTTTATTGTCGAAATGTTGCCGGACCACATCCTGGACGAATCGAAAATCGGTTTGCTGTCAGCGGAGCAAATTCGGAGCGTTTTTTTGAAAAAACTGGCGAATTTACAGCGCGCCAATGAAACGCTTGTCGTGAAAAATTATGAATTAAAAGAAACCCAGGGAGATTTGGAAGCGGCGCAGGAAACGGCGTTGGAATCCGTGAAGCTGTTTCATTCCGTATTGAATACTGTTGATGAAGGAATCATCGCGGCGGATGCGGAAGGCAAGATTATCCTGGTAAACCGGCAGGCCCTTGATATGTTTGGGTATCAAGAGGAGGAGTTGGTTGGCAGGGATTTTACGATTTTGCTTCCGGAAAAATATCGTGAACAACACCGGTTGGGCGAAAAAATTGTTGAAGAAACCGGTCTGGCGCGGGCTTTTGGTGAAAATCTTTCGGTTGAAGGGTTGAAAAAAGATCAATCGATTTTTCCGGTCGAATTACAATTTACAAAAACAGTCAACTCCGGCCAGACGTTTTTTACCGTTGCGGTTCGGGATGTATCGCAAGATATGCGCCATGAATCGGAATATAAAAAAGCACTCACAAACTTGCGCGTGGCCAAGGATCAGTTCCGCACGCTTTTTGATGCGATGCCGGATACTATTTTTAAATTATCGTTAGACGGCAATTTTGTTTTGCTCAACCCTGCATTCGAAACGGTCACCGGATGGGATAAGGACGAGTGGGTTGAAAAACCGTTTACCCAAATCGTTCACCCGGATGATTCAATGGAGGCGTTAAAAGCTTTTCAGCGGGTGCTGCAAGAGGAGGAAGCGCGCCTGCCGGCCCTGCGGATTCGCAACAGCGCTGACGAGTATCTCGTTGGAAAATTCGCACTGATTCCGCAAATGCAAAGCGGCAAAATGGTCGGCGTGTTGGGTTTTGTGCACAACATGACGCCGGAACATTCGTCTGAGCAGCAAGTGGAAATTGCCAATCCTGGCGTCAAAAACGCGACCAATGACGCCGATACGCATATTGATCTTTTATCGGCGGATGCCGCGACGATTGA
>CAYVDX010000058.1:0-11033 GCA_964450485.1 uncultured Calditrichaceae bacterium | reverse complement strand
ATAATGGTAAACCTAAATGATTTCTTAACTTATTTAATTTGTTGCATTTTTAGGGGATTTATTGATTTTTCTCTTGAAATATCATGTATATCCTGTTGATCCTGTCGAAATCCTTTGAAATTTAACATTGTCAAGTTATTTATTCTAAAAATCAAGTTTATAAACTTGATTTTTTGAGTTGAATACGCTAACTTTGAGCTACCCAAGACTTCGTTTTTTATTAAGAATAATCATTGATGGGTCAAAATTGAAAGCATAATCATTTGCAATTTCTCAAATCATTTATCGGTGATAAAATAAATTACCGATGATATTATGGTGAGCGCACAACAGAAAGTAGAGCTTGAATGGATTCCGAAACGAGACAATATGTTGTTATTATTGGCGATGTAAGTGGTTCAAAACAGCTTAGCGGTAAAAATCGCTATCAAACGCAGCTTTTTTTAAAATCAGCCATCGTTCAGATTAATGAAGAATTCCGTGACGATATTGAGGCCCCATTCACCATCACCAAGGGGGATGAGTTTCAGGGATTGCTCTCTAATTTGAAATCAGCCTTTGAAGCAGTGCTGGCGCTGGAAAAATTGACATTTCCGGTAAAAATTCGCTTTGGCATCGGCGTCGGCAACATTTTTCGGATGGGCGGAAAGCTGCCGATTGAGATGGACGGCCCGGCGTTTCACCGGGCGAATGCCGCCTTAAATTATGCGAAGAAAAAAAAGTTTGCCTATTTTTTGAAAACGGAAGAGGAAACGCTGGATATATTGACAAACACCATTTTTCAATTGATGACCGCAATTAAACAACGGTGGAATGAACGTCTCTTTCGTTTGTATTGGCGATACAAAGATTTGGGAACCTACCGTGAAGTTGCCGCTGTGGAAAATATTACGCCGCAAGCGGTTTGCGACGCGTTAAAAACCAACCGGGCCATTGACGTTAAACACGCCGAGGAAAACCTGATCAACTATTTTTGCCGCTACCCGGTTTGCAAGGATTATTCGGAATCGATGCTATTGGAAGACGACGGCGTCAACCTTCGATAAAACGCGTCTATTTCCCGAATGCCAAAATATGAAACCGCAACCGCGGCAATCAATATCACCGGCGAAACATGCGCTCCCCACTCGTAAACCGGGACTGAGAGCGAATGATCTGAATTCGCATACCAGACGGCAATCGCGTTATTGAATGCGTGACAAAAAAGCGCCGGATAAATGCTGTTTGTCCGCCAGGCCAGCCAACCCAAAAAAAATCCGAAAAGAAATATCTGAACGGTAACGTATAAATTCGCGTGGATGGCCGCCCAGGCCAGGCTTGCGTAAATCACACCTTTGGTCACATCCATGTGCTCCTCAAGCGCCTGCTGAAAAAATCCGCGAAAAATGGCTTCCTCGACGACCGCCGCCAACACCACCGCGCTCAAAACAATCAACACCATTTCGAGCGGCGTATCCGCACGCATCATTTGCATAATTTCCCGGTTTAGCGTTTCCGGCATTGGAATTATCATCTGCAACAATCGATCGATTTCATCCACAAGAATTACCAGGCTAATCCCGACCGGGATGGCGATTGCCATGATGGCAGCGGGCAGCGGGTTGAGCCTAAACGTTTCTTTTAGGGGAAGATTGCGTTTGAGCAGGTAAATCAAAACCAGGGCAAACAGGGCGATTTCGCCGACGACCAAACCGACTTTGATGCCCAGGGAACCGGGCGTCGCGTCTTCCGGGTTGGCAAGGAAGCCGAAAACAATCACTTGCGGCACCACCGAGCCAAAAAAACTGGCGATGATCACGAAAAACGCCTCTAACGGCATGGGTAATTTTGATTCGTGTTGTTGCATATTTTCTCCGAAGCGTGGAGCGTAAA
This sequence comes from uncultured Calditrichaceae bacterium, assembly GCA_964450485.1. Lineage (GTDB taxonomy): Bacteria > Calditrichota > Calditrichia > RBG-13-44-9 > J075 > JACKAQ01. The sequence continues at coordinate 9,161 of CAYVDX010000058.1, read as the reverse complement.
ACCGACGAATGATGTGGGAACGTGATGCGTTTTGGCGCCTAATGAAGTTTGAAAAATTAATCGGGTAAAAATTGGGTGTAAATGAGCACGGTTGGTGAAAACCCTTCAACATCTCCCCCAGCCCTGTCAAGGGGAGACTTTAAGCCCCTTCCTTGCCGGGGAAAGTTGGAGAAAGTTGCTAAGGCGACCCGATTATTTAATCAAAGATCATACGTCCGCGCGCCTGATCAAGTATCAAAAATCTGCGCGGCAATGTGATGCATGACGACGCCGCCGGCAATGGCCACGTTTAGCGATTCAGCCTGTCCGTATTTCCAAATTCTGACGGTCAAATCCGCGCGTTTTTGCAGAGATGTGCTGATCCCGTGTGCTTCGCTGCCCAGCACCAGTGCAACCGGTTTTTTGAAATGCGTCGTTTGCAATACTTTTTTGCCCGTTACGGCTGCCCCGACAATCCAAAAGCGGTTTTCTTTCAACGCCGCAAGATCATCGGCCAGATTTTCGCTAAAATAGACCGGCGTGTGAAAAATCGAACCCATTGAGCCGCGCAACACTTTAGCGTTGTAGGGATCCACGCTGTCCCGCGAGAGAATGATGGCGTTGACGCCGTACCAATCCGCGGTGCGGATCAGCGTGCCGAGATTCCCGGGATCACGAATGCCGTCTAACAGCAGCACAAACGCCGCCCGGCGCAACCCCGGACGGCGGTATCGTTCGCGTGGAATTTTCATCACCAACAAAATTCCCTGCGGCGTTTCCGTATCCGATAAGCGCTTGAAATGTTGATCGGGCAGGACTCGCCAGGCTGTGCCGTGGTGGGTAAAAGTGTCTTCAAAAGCCGTCCAATGTTCCGATTCGACAAAAGCCTGGGTAACAAATGCGACCTCAATTTCCCATTGCGACGCCAGCGCTTCCCGGCAAATCCGCACTCCTTCGACGAGGCATTTTCCGGCTTCGCGCCGCTTTTTCTTTTTCAAAAGCGGGAGATAGTGTTTCCAGCTCAGACTCATAAAATTCTATTTTCTGCACGCCTTGGCTATTTTTAAGCTTGTTCTCAAGCTTCCCTTAATTAAAAATAAAAGATTCGCAAAGTCAATTCCAAATCAATGCGATTCATACCCCTTCAACCCGCCCTTGGGGATGAGCAGGCGGAAATTCTCCGGGGCGAGGGCGTATTCCCGGCCGTCGGCGACGAAGGATTTTTGAGCGCTGTTTTCGCGGATTTCCACGCCGGCCAGTTCCAGCGTTTCAATGACGCGCGCCTGCCAATACGTCCACATTTCCGGGGTAATTTCCGCGTCTTTCGCGTGGGAATACTGATGCGGATCGAGCCGGTCGTGGGGATCGAAAAACAGGAAATTGCCCCGCGACGCCCCGCCCATCAGCTTGGTGCCGCGATAGGGACGTTCCTGCAAGCGCAGGTTGCCTTTGGCGTCAAAATACATTCCGCCGAAGAAGAAATCGCCGCCCATCAGCGATTCGCCGCAGTATTTGCTGGCGGAGCCGAGCACGTGCACCTGCAAATCCTGGCAGCGCGGATCGTTCACCGAATTTGTCCAGGCGCGATCGACAATATCGCCTAAAATGAACACTTTGCCGCCCTTGGAGGCGTAGCCGTTCACCTTGCCGGAATTGCCGAAAACGTACAAATTGCCGTGATGCATGCCCATGGCCGTAAAATTCTGGGCGTTGCCGTGGCAGCGGATGGCGCCGCCCTGCATAAACGCGCCGAAATATTCGCCGGGCGTGCCGTACACCTCGATTTCCACGTCATCCGTATCGCTTTTGCCCATCACCGCGGTGGAGATGAGCCGCTGCCCGTTGACGCGATAGAGCGTAAATTTGCGCCAGCCCAGCTCATAAGCTCGCGCTAAAAACGCGGCAAATCCCTTGCGCGGATCAATGCCCTCCGGCTCAAATCCGCTGACATCCACCAAAAGTCGCTGGGTTTGCGCATTTTTCGGCGCGCCGATGTCCGCGTTTTCCACGCTCGCCGCAAACCAGTTTTGCGGATCGCGTTGCGGCAATTCATCAAAAAAGCGATACAACAGCGTGCGGGCAATGTCGATCAGCGCGCTGTTGGCTTTTGCGCCGGTGTTCATTGTTCGGGTGTAATCGATAAAATAGGTCAAGGTTTCAATGATGTTGAAATTTGGTTTTGCTCCCCCACGCTCCACGCCCCAGGCTCCACGATCTACGAGTTTTTCCAGCGTCCAGCGGAAGGTGTTGAAATCCCACGCCGCGAGATTTTCCCGAATCCAGAATCGCAGCCGCTCCGCGTTTTCGATCATTGCGGCTTCCAGTTCAGCGGCATTTTTCGGCGTGCGCGGCTTTTCGCGGCGGATGCTGTAATGCTCGCCGGACGGTTCCAGCGCAATTTCCCGACCGTAACGATCGATCAGTTGGTAATCCGTCACCCGTCCGCTGTCGTCGTAAATAAAGCGGTTGATCATCCCATTGCTGACCATGGTGTGATCCGGCGTCGCACCGTCAATCACGCCTTCCGCGTCCAGCAGACTGAGCACCCGGCGGCAAGCCTGCTCCTCCGAGGCGATCACGCTGAAGGCGCGTTTTTTGCCATTTTTTTCATCGTGCCAGAAGATGGACGTGCCGGGACGCAAATCAGCCGGGTCTTTCAGATCCACCCGCTCGGTCACATTTTTTTCCGGGAAATGGCGCAGACACAAATATTGATACGGGCCGTCCGGCGAACTGGTGAACTCCACCCGCTGCACTTCTTCCAATTGCTGGCGCAGCGATGGATCGATCAGCGCCAAATCGTCGCCGGTGGTGGGCGAAAAGCTCTCGAACAGCGCCCAGTCGGGATATTCCAACTCATCGGCGACCAGGTGAAATTTCAACGCCGCCACTTCTGTGTCCGTGGTGGCCAGCGGCGACAAACCGAACTGCTCCACGCGCTGTTTAAGGGTTTCAAAGTTGGTGGTCTCTCCGTTATGGGTCAGCGCGGTGTGCAATTTACTAAAGGGATGCGCGTTCATCTGTTCCACCACCGAGCCGGTGGCCAGTCGCACATGGATGATGTTATTCGGCGCGGCCGGCGTTTCCCAGGGAATTTCCCGTCCGGCGGTTTTCCAAACGGCAAAATTCTTTCCGCAAGACATTACCGCACCGATTTTATGGGCGCGCGGCAAGTATTTTTCTTCAAAATACATCCGCGGAAAACGCTTCCCAAACGCAGCAAGCGCCGCCAAATATTTTTCGCCGTAAATATCCAAATTGCGCTTGGAGAACGGATCTTCCCCGGTCAAAATGGAAAGGTCTTTGCTAAAATCTTCGTTATCTTTTAAAAAGCGATACCAATCCTTGCCCAACGGCGTCCACACATACAGCGTTTGGGTGAGCAGCGCCGAATGATTGAAAACAAACAAATCTTCCGCTTTTTGCAGAAATTTTTCATGCCGTTGGTAGTTGTGCGCCCGCACCTTTGGGAAATACTCGCGAATGTAATTATAACGCGGTGAAATCAGTAATTTTTCTTCGATAAATTCGCGGAGCGCCTGTTTTTTCACGCGTACAAAAAAACGGAACACATCTCCCGGATCGGTGTTGGGATTGCCGAAATCGCGATAATCGCGTTCCCGCCTGTTTTGATCGCGTTTGTACGGCTCGCGGGTTTTGCGCGCATCGGTCGGGCCGGCAAAATCGAAACAGGGATCGAGAAACACCCGGCGGATTTTTTCCGCCAATTTACGGCGGAATTTCAGGGTCATTTTGCGTGCGGCGAATCGAAATTCCTCCGGCGTGTATTCCCGGCCGTTGCGCCGTCGCAAATCTTCTTCCATCTCCAATTGCAGCCGCCCTTTCACCATGATGCGATAGGCGTAGTGATGCGGATATTCCGGAAAGCAGAGGGTTTTGCCCACGCCCACGCCGTCCATCCCGCGATTTTTCATGGAATGGAGCGCCTCATCGAGGATGTAGCTGGGCACGTTGTGCGTACCGATTACCGCGGCCACGCCGCAGTTGGTTTGCCCGACCGGATGTTGCTCCTTTCGCTGTTGAGTGGGATCGCCGTTTCGTTCGGCCTCGGCTACCACGGCGTCTTTGTGCCGGGTATGCTCCCGCCGCTGGCGAATGCGAAAATCCACCCGCTCCTTCAGGCCGATCCACTGGATTTTGTCAAAACGCCCGCGCAGTTCGCGGATGTCTTTCAACCCCAGTCCGGCCAGCGCGCGGATCACCTGCATCTGCATGATGAGCAGCGCGTTGATCATCTGCTTGGAATTGACGTCCACATCGCGGAGGTTTTGCATGATTAAATTGCTGGTGGCGATCCCGCGCGAGCAGCCGTCGTGGCAATTGCGATTGCGGTCGCAGCCCACCGCTACCAGCGGCATGGTTCCCCAGATCACCCCGTCCGCGCCCAGGGCCACCGCTTTGATGACGTCTTCGTAAGTGCGAATCCCGCCGGAAACGATAAATTTCACGTGATTGCGCAGCCCGTCGCGCACCAGCCGGTCGTGAATGAGCGGGATGGCGTATTCGATGTGCATGCCCATCTGCCCCTTGATAATGTTCGGCGATGCGCCGGTGCCGCCGCGGGGGCCGTCCAGCCAGATCTCGATTTTCATGCCGTATTTTTTGGCGTACTCGCCCAAATTTCCGGAAAGTTTCAGCATGTCGGCTTGCACATTTTCGAGTTTGCCCCGCAGGGCCTCCTCTGTGTTGTCCTTGCCGATGCGCGCCAGTCCGGCCGCGATAAATTCGATGTCCACCGACGGGGACACTTTCACCGAAACCACCGCTTTCGGGTTGATCATCCGCACCATGTCAATAAACGATTTCACGTCCTCGATCGAATAGCAATTGTGAAACGGAAACGGCGAAATCACGCTGGTGTACGCGTGTTTGATGATCTCCTCGCTGTCCCGCAAAATATGCTCAAACTCCAGCGGGTCGATGGCGTTGGCTTCGCGCAATTCATACGCTTTTTGCTGAATCAGCCAGAGCTGCTGCTTCAATTCGGGAAAAATTTTGCCGTCGTCGTGGGCTTTCAGCAAGTCCGGTTTGACGGCGCAAGCGGCTTCGTGCAGCGCGTGATCCGCCTTTTTCTCGATCTTTTCGATGCGCTCGATCAAGCTTAGCAGCCGTTCGAGGTTCAGTTCCTCCAGCCCCTGGATGCCTCGCAAATAGGAAACCAGCTTGTTCACTTTTCCGGCCAAAATATGCCCGCCAATCCCCATTTTCGCGCCCTGGCTGTAGGCAATCACCACCCGCCGCGCTTTTTTGATGGTTTCCTTGGTCACGCCAAACAAGCCGGTTTTCATTTCCGTGGAGACAAACGGCTCATCCGCCTGGCTGATCACTTCGTAAAACAGAAACGGCTTCAGCTCCGGGTATTGCGCCAGCGTTTCAAAAATACGCGGATGCGTTTCCTCTGCGACCCCGTTTTCCCGCAAAATCGTTTTGATTTTCGCGGCGGTGTAATGCTGTTCGTGTTCAAAAAAGCCCTTGATCAACTGCATTTCCGGCTCTGTGAAAAAGACCGGTTCGCCCTTGCTATTCAGGAAAAAGCAGGTCGGGTATCCGCCTTCGCCGGTATCGAACTGGACGCCCAGCGCCCGTGATGCGATGACGTGCGCCCGCCAGCTATCCAGACCGATGGAGCCGACCGATTTGCCGCCCAACATCCAGGGCGCCTGCAAAACGAGGTTTTTATCCAGCGGCAGCGCGGTGGAAATCTGGTCCAGTTCCGCGTCCGGGATGATGTCGGGATCGCGTTGGTAGAGAATTTTCATCACGTCAAAGCCGTCGCCTAACAAGCCGTCGCCTTTGACATTTTTCAGCTTGAACATCTCCGGGTCGCCGGCGGCCATGCGTCCCAACGATTTGATCAACTCGCCCGGCCACACGTGATCGCGGTGATAAACGGTCTGGTTCACATCGCCCAATTCATAAAAATAATGCGGCGAGCGCATATTGACCACGCGCGCTTTTAGTTCGGAGTATTTGGGCGAACCGTTTTCCCTGGAATCCACCGGCTCGGACGCGATCAATTCCCGGTTGAGCTGTTCGTAAACCTGTAATTTGTCTTCGTGTTCCAGCACATTTTTTTGCAGCCGTTCTTCCAGTTCAAAAAAGTCGATCAGCCGTCCTTCCTCGCCCACGGTTTTTTTGATGTCCTTAAAACCGGACGCGCCCAACACTTCCAAAATCTGCACCTTGCGCGATTCCATTTGATTATTCAGGCGCTTCACCGCCCAGTCGATATCCAAATTGATGAGCTTCTCGGTGGTGGTCTGCTCCTCCAGGATGGCGCGATAGGCGTACGGATCGAGCGCCAGCATGGCCGCAAAATCGATCAGCGTGGCTTCGGCCCCGCGCTGAACGGTTTTTTGACTGTCCGAGGCCAGGCGAATCCCGCCGGACGCAATGATGGAGACCTGGTGCCGCCGTCCGCTGGATAGCAGGTAATGATGAATGTCACGCACCGCGCCGGAAGTCACGAAATACTGATCTTTATTGCGCAAGCCGTGAACATGCAGCACGTCCACTTTCAGGCGCATCAATTCCTCGATCCGTTCCTTGAGATGCGGCAGCAGTTCGCCGGCGACGATATCGTATTCCGATACTTCCAAATAACCGGAAATCAGCCCCGGCTTTCCGGAATGCAACGAGCGGGTGGATTCGCGGATGTAATCGATGGTGCGCGCCATCTCATCGTGCGGGGTGATCTCGAACATGGGCATGCCCCACAAATCGATGAGCATCTGCCGGCGCACGTTGGGATGCACCCGCAGGTGATCAATCATTTCCAGATCGACCCGCGGCACAATCACCGGGGGAAGCTTGTCGTAGCCGCCTTCTTCCAGCCAAAAATCGTAGTATTCCAAAATGCGATTGAGCTTGATCACCGCCAAGGAGTTTTGCGCCTCGGCGGTTTCGATCAGGGCCAGTTCCACCCGGCCGTTGCTTTGCAGGCGGATATGATTGTAGAGAATCGGGGTTTTCAGCTTGATTTTGGGAAACGGCGGGTTGTGCAGGTTGCCGTCCGCGTCAAACTTGCAGTAGCGATGGCGTTGGCCAAGATGCACGGAAAGCTCCTCGTCGGGATCGCCTTCGTGCAAGCGGTTTTGCGCCGGGCCCACGATGTGAAAATGGGAGAATCGCTCCGCATCAAAACCGATGCCCATGTGTTTGTCGCCCTGGCCCATCCCGGAAACGGGAATCTGGCCGGTGGAGGATTCCTTGTCGATTTCCATCAAAATTTCTTCGGTGACGTAAATGTCGGCCATCTCGGTCAACGCCGGGGAACGCTGAATCGTGGTCGTATCGTTCAAAAAATATTTTTCTTTTTCCCAGAAATTTTTCTCTTCCTTGTCCACCGCATGTTCGATCAAATCCTGCACAAAATCGCGCTCGGTCTGAATCGCTTTGTTTTGCGGGCAAAAATTGATGCAGGCGTTGCACAGCGCGCAATTTTCATCGATCAATTCGGGAATTTCCCGCGGGTTTCCCTGGCGCGCGCCGTAAATGCAGGCGTTTTCGTGGGCGCACATGCCGCAGCTAATGCAGGTATCTTCATCGATGTATAGCTTGGAATAGGCAAACCCGCGCGGATAATGAATTTTTAAACCGTGCTGCAAGTGGGAGCGATCTTCTTTTTGCACGGCCTTGGTGTGCTCGACATACAGCGGGCTTTCCTTCATAATATCCCAAAAACGCTCCACAAAATCCTGCTTTTCGGTGTCGGTCAAACCCAACGCCTTGCGAAACAGGGGATTTTCTTCCACGATGTCGAACATGCCGGTCAAGTCGATGTCCGTGGGGCAAACACGGGTGCAGTTGTCGCAGCGGGTGCAGACCAGAAAACCCAACGCCTCCTCCCGGCTGATCCGCACGCCCCGGGCAATGCGGTTGGCGGTTTTGCGCCGGGTAATCGGCGTGGCCGCGCCCAACATGCCGAACACATCGCTGGTCGGGCAAACCTTTTCGCAGCTATCGCATTCCGCGCACACGCTGTTGATTTGCTGAATATCGTTTCGTTCCGCGGAAATTTTCGGCGGCACAAAGGTGGGAAAAACCGCTTTGTTCAAGCGCCACAGCAGCTTTCCGATCGAATAGAGCGAAATCTTCCCGTTTTGCTCCCAGCCTTTTTTCAGCGCCTTCACCGTCCATTCCAGGGCAACCGGCGACAAATTCTTGAACGCCCGCAGCGCCAATTTCCGCCCGTTGTGATTGACAAATTTCGCCTGGTTGATCAGCTTGTCGGGATCGAGTTCCTGCTTTAATTGATGCAATTGATCGATTTTTTCGGCCTGCCCGGCGTTGCGCAGCGCCTTTAAAAACGGCAGGTTCCACAACCCCGCGCCGTACGGCCGCCCCCCGAATTCAATGGCCGTTTGCATCATAAACGGCACCAAACCGAGGTAAATTTTATGGCGGCGCGTGCCGATGTCGGCCAGCAAAATCGATTGGATCATCATTTCGCCGTTGGGGAGCACGTGGCCTTCGTTTTTCACGGGATTATCCGTCCAGTTGGTGATGGCGGATTGGATAAAACCGAGGTAATCGGGCAATTTTTCCAGCGGAATTATCGCTTCGCTGACCAGCATCGAGGGCCCGCGCTGTTTCATCTCCACCGGCGCAAAGCGATGCTCCCAAAGCTTGTGCGCCACGCTTACCGAGAGTCGCCAAAAGGGAATCTCACGATAGCGACTCTGCTCACTGCGTGAATTGAAAAAAGCGTGTTTCAGCGCTTTTTCGTAATCCGCCTGGGCGTCGAATTCCATCACGACCACGTGTTCCAAATCGCGCAGTTTTTCCGCCAAATCCAGCGCCCGGCGGGCTTTGCTGATTTTCAGATCATCGTCCTTGCCGACGGCTTTTTCTAAATAGCGTTGCGCCTTTTCCTTGGAAATGAGATAGCTTTTTTGAATGTAATTCGCGTCAAAATAGAGAATCGAGGTGGGCGTAAGCCGCCATTCACGGATCAATTTGATAAAATCCCGGGCGTGCCCGACAGTTTCAAAAGAAAAAGCGTACGGCTTGGATTTATACGTTTGCGGCTTGACTTTCAGCACAACGCCGGCCACGATGCCGATTTGCCCTTCGCTGTCAAAAATTTGTTCAAACATCGGATCATCCGGCGTAAGGATTTTCCACTCGCCTTCCGGCAGCAGCAGGAAAATGGCCGCCGC
>CAYVDX010000057.1:0-11038 GCA_964450485.1 uncultured Calditrichaceae bacterium | reverse complement strand
CAAGCTGGGGCGGGTATCGCTTAAAACCGAATCGATTTGAATTTTGGCAGGGACGCCACAACCGTCTGCACGATCGTTTTCAATATCGATTGGATGAACTCGATAACTGGATCATTGAACGATTATCACCGTAAAGTTGATCTGTCCGGAAAGTTAGCAGGCGATATTTCCTAACGCCTCTATACAACGGGAGTGCTGATCAAAATCAATCGAATACAGCGATTTTAGCGTCTTTTACAAAAAAAATCACATATTTCTTTGAATCATCACCGGGGATTGTTAATCTCATATCTTACGAAAATTAAACTGTCAATATGTCAAGAATCCTCATTTTACACCGAAATTGATTACTTACACCAGGTGAAAAACGCTTTAAAAGAGAAAGGACAGGATTATGGCTTCAGATCGCCGGTTTTTTTGGATCGCATTGATCGTGCTACTGCTAAACGCCTCCGCGGGATGGGCAAAAGATACACAATTCTCGAAAACTTCAACCCAACAATCGGAAATTGTAAGCAATCTTGTTGCAGCCGAATCAGAAAGCGGCGGCGCGGTTGAGAGCGGCGAGCATGAAGGCATGGGACATACACTGCCGTTGTGGAGCATTATTCCATTCGTCGGCATTCTGCTGTCCATCGCCATTTTTCCATTGGTGGCCGAACACTTTTGGCATCACCATTTTGGGAAAATATCCGCGTTTTGGGCGCTTTTATTAGCCATTCCCTTTATCTATGCCTACCAGGGAGAAGCTGTTCATGAAATTCTGCACGTTTATTTGCTGGAATATATTCCCTTTATCATTTTGCTGTGGGCATTGTTTACGATATCCGGGGGCATTTTAATTGAAGGCGCACCGGTGGGCGTGCCGACGAATAATCTTATTTTATTGATGATCGGCACTGCGCTGGCCTCCTGGATCGGCACCACCGGCGCCGCAATGGTTCTGGTTCGTCCGCTGATCAAAATGAATCAATATCGCAAATCAAAAGTTCACCTGATCGTCTTTTTTATTTTCCTGGTTGCCAATGTCGGCGGCTCGTTGACGCCGTTGGGAGATCCTCCGCTGTTCCTGGGGTTTTTACACGGGGTTGAGTTTTTCTGGACGTTCAAAATATTTACGGAAATGGCTTTTGTGGTCGTTGTTTTACTGCTCGTTTTCTACATTTGGGATTCCATGATGTTTCGCAAGGAAGGCTGGCACGAAAAAATGCACTTGATCGGCTCACATTTTGATATGCCCGACGACGTTGCCGACGAAGTATTGGTGGAGGAAGAGGTAGAACTCGAAAACGCGAAAACGCACAAAAAACAGATCAAAACCTACCGGATGCGCATAAAAGGGTTGTTCAACATCCTTTTTCTGTTGGGCGTTATCGGGGGCGTGCTGTTCAGCGGCTATGTTCATTTGGGAGAAGTCACCCTGTTAGGCATTCACATGCACTGGCAAAATATCGTTCGCGATGTTTTTCTCATCGCCATGGGCCTGCTTTCGCTGAAGCTGACGCCGTGGGAATATCGCAAAGGCAACGATTTTAACTGGTTTCCGATCACCGAGGTTGCCAAGCTTTTTGCCGGTATTTTTATCACCATTATCCCGGCGATTGCCATGCTGAAAGCCGGTACAACCGGTCATCTCAAACCGATCATCGAAGCGGTCGAAGAACCCTGGCACTACTTTTGGATCACCGGCTCCCTGTCCAGCTTTTTGGATAACGCCCCCACATACCTGGTTTTCCTGAACACGGCAATGGGCAAATTTGGCCAGCCCGTGCAATGGCTGATGACGGAAGGCGCGATTTATTTAAAAGCGATCAGCACCGGCGCGGTATTTTTTGGCGCGATGACATACATCGGCAACGCACCGAATTTTATGGTGAAATCCATCGCCGAACAGTCCGGGATCAAAATGCCCAGTTTCTTTGGCTACATGGCATATTCGCTGGTGCTGTTGGGCGTCACTTTCTTTTTCGTGACATTGATTTTTTTCTAAAAATCTGATTTGATAACTGCAAAATCCCGCATGTAGAAAATTACGTGCGGGATTTTTTTATTGTGAAATAAAAACATCGTTGAATTCCGGCTCTCTTTTGGCATATTTTTCAGTATGCGTTATGAAATTGGTATTTGTGTAGCATCAATATTTTGGAAAACACAATGCCGGGTGTATTACCATTTGATTGATCCGGTTGTTTGTTTTTGGCGGAATTTCTGTCTGAGACGCCCGTTTTTTGGGCGTCGAGTTTAATTCCGCCTTGATTTTTTGGTTCTTTTGTATCAAGACAAAAGAACAAAGACGTTTTTGGACTGTACGAAAGTGCGGATGCGCTTCTAAAGCTGTTAGAGCTACACAAACACTGAAATTGTTTTTGCACCAGAGGCTGTGGAGGATTTTAAACGCTTATCAGCAAAAAATCGCTCGATCCTAAAAAAGCAAGATTGAAAAACATCAACGGAACGAATTTGAAAAGAAAAGTAAGCGTGGAATCAAACGGCTCCGGGGGCGGCGGAAGCCGCAATACCGTCTCCGCGTTGATGAGTTTCGTATCTTTTATGACGTCGTTGAAACAAGCGTGGAAATATTGCCCATCATTCCAAACTCGCGAGTATTTGAATGGCTTGACAAATATGGAGAATCGCAATGAAAAAAATTCCACACTCCAAAATAAAAGATCCTCTTTCCGAGTATTTACGCATTTCTGAAAACGAAGAAATTGTGATCACGCGTCACGGAGACCCGATCGGCGTTTGGGTCGGATTCAAATCAGCGGATGATGGGTTTGATGATAAATTGGAAAATGATCCGCGGTTTTTAAAGCGCATTGCTGCCGCGCGTGAAAATTTGCGCCATTCAAAAGGCCTTTTGCTGGAAGATTTACCCCAATGATCGGCGGTTACCATTTATGAATTATATTGACACCCATACCCATTTGCACATCGAACAGTTTGATGACGACCGCGATGACGTAATCCAACGTGCAACCGCGGCCGGCGTTGCCCAACTGATTACCTTGGGAACCGATCTCATATCCAGCCGCAAGGCGTTGGCCGTCGCCCGGCGATATCCGCAAGTTTTTGCCTGCGCCGGGATTCATCCCTCCGAAGCCCACCTGCGCCGGCCGGATGACGCTGAATCAATCAAAAAATTGGCGCAAGCAGAAACAAAAATTGTCGCCATCGGCGAAATTGGGCTGGATTTTTATTTGGAAAAAGAGCACTACGCCGCGCAATACGACGTTTTCCGGCAAATGATTGCTATCGCGCAATCCCTTGAATTGCCGGTGGTGATCCACAACCGCGCGGCGCAGCGGGAAATGCAATGGTTTTTTCAGGAGTCGAAAATATATGCGTTGAATGGCGTGATGCACTGTTTTGCCGGCGACATCGATGACGCGCGTTTTTATCTTGACATGGGCTTGCACATCTCTTTCACCGCGAACATCACATACAAAAATTTTGATCCCGCCGTCGTGGAATACGTGCCGCTGGACCGGCTGATGATCGAAACCGATTCCCCGTACATCTCACCGGCGCAGTTTCGTGAAAAGCGCAATGAACCGGCAAATGTGACTTTTGTTGCGCAACGCCTGGCGGAAATCCACAAACTTTCCCTCAACGAAGTTGCCCGGGTTACCACGGCAAACGCCCGCCGTTTTTTTAAGTTACCCCAATAATTTTTTGACGCTCGAACAATCGTTTTTTGCTTTTTTTCGTATTAACCTGATTAATTCATTAATACGTTTTTTGGTAGAATAATTAAGGGCGAAATGATTATTTTTTATGAATTTAATGATTCCGCCAACAAATCATTCCGCCGAATCCTTTATTACCCGAAATTTTTAAGATAAAATCAAATATTACAGTAGGTTAAATTTTTTTTTAATAAAACCCGTGCATAATGCAGGTTAAAAGGCAATCACCTCGATCGATTTGAATTTTACCGGATCGCCTTTATAGGTCGCGGGTTTAAAGCGAAATTCCCGAAACGATTCCCGGGCAATTTGATCGATACGCGCATCTTTTGACGGAGAAACCAGCGTCACATCTTCCACTTTGCCATCCCACCCGACAACACACTCTGCTAAAACCATTGTAAACTCTTTGGATTTAATCTCTTTCGGCAGGCTCGGATTTGCGCGATAAACATACTTTTTTTTGCCGCCATCGATGAACGATTCTTCCACGATCAGCGGCTTTTTTTCGGGCGTTTTCGCTTCGGAAACCAGCTCAATGCCGAGACTTTCGGCGGTTTTTGCCAACGGCTTCGACGGAGTGGAATTTTCCGGCAAAAGCTCCGCGGCGTCTCTTTCCGGGGTCAGCGGGACTGTTTTTTGGGTGGAAACACCAATTTCAGCGGCATTACTCTGCCGGGTAATTTTTTGTAAACGATCCTGCGACAGCTGAATTTGTTTTTTCAGACGAAATTTTTCCTTGCGCAGCCGTTCAATATCCGCCTTTGTCCGGGCAAGCCTGCTTAAATTTTTGAGCCGATCATCAACATCTTTCAACGCCAGGGTGCGATTAATTTGGCTGACGACCTCCGCATCATCCGGCTTGATTTTTAAAACCTGCTCGTAATGATTTAACGCCAACGCATATTTTTCTTTGTCAAATGCTGCCCGCGCATTGTCAAAATGTTCCGCAACGATGCGATCCCGTAATTGCAGCGCCGGCACGTATTTGGGGGCTTCGGCTAAAATTTCACGGATAAGCCGCATCGCGTCGTCTGTTTTTGCCGACAAGGGAATCTCCTGCGCGAGCATTGTTCTGGCCTCACTCATTAATTCCTGAAAACGCAACTCCCGCTCATGCCGCTCCGCTTCAATTTGCTCAATTTGATGAATTCGCTGCATCACGGTTGGCAAAAAACTGTCGCCGGGATATTTTTTGGAAAAAGCTGTATATTTCTCAAGTGCTTCAGGGTATTGCTCTGAATCGAACAGTTTTTCGGCATTGCTAAACAACGATTTCCGGGCATATTCCGGGTAGGTAAACGCATAAAAAGATACGGCACATGCCAGCAAAAGAATGACAGCCGCGCCGTAGGCGACCCAGGGTTTTTTCCTGTTTTCCCCGGTTTGATCATCGCTTTTGCGTTCCGCTTTCATTCGGAATTGCTCGTTGATTTTATCAAAAAATTGCTCGTACCAACGATCCGGATCATCGGCATTCGCAACGGGCACGGGGGCCGGCGTTTCCTTTTTTTCTGCTTTTTTTCCACGACGTTTCGGCGAGGTCACTTCCGGTTTATCTTGAATTTTATTTGAGCGGCGCTTGCTTTCCTTTTTTTCTGTTTTTGCCTCACGCCGTTTTACCGGGGTCGCCCCCAATTTTTGCTGAGTTTCATTTGAGCGGCGTTTACTTTCCAGGTATTCAAATTTCCATTGATCCAAATTGGAAAACAGATCGTCCGATGGGGTATGATCGTTTGCCTGCTCCCGAGGTTTTGGCGGAACCTTTGTTTCAGGCTGCTGTTGCCGAATACGGGCGTTTTGGGATTCGGGTTTATTGTGAGGCGGATTTTTGACTGCTTTTTTCGTGAACCCTCCGGCCGGCGGCAAGGGAATATGCATGCTCGTTTCCAAAATGATCGTATCACCGATGCCATGAAGCGGGCAAATTTGGGTGCGAAGCTGCCGTTTACAGCGTGTGCAGTAAAAACCCACTTTTTTTTCTGCTAAAGATTGACGGTCAACCATGACAAGACTCCTTTTTTAATCGGTTAAAACACAAAACATTCGTATAAATTTTGCACATCTTTTAATCATCCGCTACTCACAGAACATGAACGTAACAGAGGGGTATCTCTCATTATTCCGGCGTTTACGGTATCAGAAAAATGCTTTTCTCTCAAAAATTCATTTGCCACAATGGAATAATGCAACTAACATTCCAATAATTTGTCGCCGAACGCTGTTATCATTTTTCATACAATGATCCGCTTTTGAGTTGCACGATCCCCACTTTTTTTTTGACGACCGTTACATTTTGGGAAAAATTATCTCTATTTATTTGAAACCCAATTTTTTTACATGCCAAGGCATGAAAACGGGCTAAAAGTAATGTTAAGGAGAAATGACGAATCAAATGACGGGTTCAAATTACATTTATCAGGGGCGCAAATATTGAATTCAAAAAAAGACCGAATCTTGAGACGCTTATTGAGCGACGAATCTTTTCAGGCCTGGCTGGCGGGCAATGCTTCCGCCGCGGAAAAAAAACAGTGGCGGCGGTGGCTTGAAAGCAGTATCGAAAACCGCGAACTGTTTACCGCGGCGAAGGAAATCTGGAAATCCCCGCGGTTTAAAAAAACGCCGCCGCCCGATGTGAATGCAGAGTGGGAGAATTTGCAAAAGCGATTGAAATTTACCCGTGAGCCGGAAACGCAAGCGCCACGGCCTTACGGGAGATTCTATTTAAACCGGAAGTTTTCCGCTTTGCATCGCTGGATGGGCTGGAGCATGGCCGCCGCCGCGGTGTTGGCGGTGATCTTTTTTGTCCGGAGCGGAAATTTCATCAGCACATCGAAAGCGCCGGACTACAAAATTGTGAAAACCGCTTATGGGGAGCAAATGCAAATCCAACTGCCGGATCAGAGCAGGGTGATCCTGAATGCGAATTCTGAATTGGCGTATCTGAAAAATTGGAATGCCCAAACACCGCGTGCTGTGAAACTCCGCGGTGAAGCATACTTCGAGGTAACATCACTGCCCGGCGGGGCGCAACAAAAATTTGTGGTGACAACGGAAGATGGATCCGTGACGGTTCGGGGAACCCATTTTGTGGTTCACGAACGCGGTAAGGGAACGCGCGTAACCTTAGAGGAAGGCAAGGTTGACGTTGACGTAAGGAACAGTATTGCTGAAAATAGCAACGGAACGGTTTCCGCGCGGCTTATTCCCGGTGAAACGGTTTCTTTTCATAAAAATGATAAAAAACTCCTGCCCCGCCCGACCATTGAATCGCACCGGGTGATTTGGTGGAACGATGATTTTTTGTTGCGGCAAACGCCGCTGCGCGTTTTTATCGAACATTTGGAGGAAACCTACGGCGTTTCGATCCGGGTAAAAGATAAAAGCCTGATGAACCGCGTCTTGTCCGGGTCGATTGAAAATGGTGGCGTCGAAATTGTCATTGACGCGCTCGGAAAAGTGCTTCGGGTGCCGGTAACGCGCAGTGGCAAGTCCGTGATTTTGGGGTGAATCACTAATGTAAGTATTGTTATTGGCGGGGAAAATTAATCCGTAAGGAAATTGGGGAAATGTCAAAGCGAGCGTTGATAATTGCCATCTTTTGCCTGTCTTTTGCCAGTTACGGGCAATCGGTGATTGATCATTACAAGCGGGCGGATTACCCGGCTTACTTTGGGCGTCGCCGCGTGATGCTGGAAACAGCGCTCAACTTTTTAAGCGCGGTTTATGGCGTCAATTTTATCTATGAATATGAGTTGGTCAAAGACCGGGAAAGTCCGGTGCTGAGGGACGTCTCCGGTAATTTTTACAGCGATCTCAACGCCGTGCTGGCGCATCATCCCATTCAATACATCAAGTCGGGGAAAAAGACGATTGTGCTGATTGCCAGGGAAAAAGACAGCATCATTCGCCGGGTCATTCGCGGGTGGGTGCGCGATTGCTCCGGCAAGCCGATTTCGGACGCGGAAGTGGTGATCCCGGGCACTTCCTGGGGCGCGGTTGCGGACGCGGACGGCAGCTATATCATCGAAAATGTGCCGGAGGGGAAATACACCCTGACGGCGCGTTGCGTCGGCTATCGCACCGTGCGAAAGGAAGCGGAAATTCTCGAAACGCAAAGCGTCAATATCAATTTTGCGATGGAAATCGACGTGCTGAATATGGACGAAATCGTCACCACGGCTTCCCGGAATCCCCTGACCAAAATTGAATCGAGCGTGGCCATTACCACGGCAAACAGCGCGCAGATTCGCGAGCGCAAACCCCGCAGCACCGCGGATTTGCTCAGCGTTATCCCGGGATTTTATGTGGAAAGCTCCGGTGGCGTGGGCGGCAACAATCTTTTCCCGCGCGGCATTCCCCAGGACGGGAGCTATCGCTACGTAGCCATGTTTGAGGATGGGCTGCCCATTTTTGAAGCGCCGGAACTCTCCTTCGCAAATATCGATATTTTGATGCGATTGGATGAAAGTATTTCGCTGATGGAAGGCGTTCGCGGCGGCACCGGCTCGATTTACGCGAGCAATGCGCCGGGCGGCGTCATCAATTTTATCAACAAAACCGGCGAAGATCACGCCCGGGGAATTATGAAATTCAGCGTGGGAGATTATGGATTTTATCGGTTTGATTACAACCTGAGCGGACCGTTGGGCAAAAACTGGCGGTATAGCGCCAGCGGATTTGCCCGGCAGGGAAAAGGCATTCGCTCGCCGGAATTTTCCGCCAATCGCGGCGGCCAGCTAAAGCTGAATGTCACCCGCTTATTCGACAAGGGCTACGTTCGCATTTACACAAAATACCTGAACGATCGCAACATCTTTTACTTGCCGATTCCCTTGCAAAATCCCGGCGATCCCCATTCAATTGCCGGGTTGGATGCCAATTACGGCACGCTCACCAGCATTCACCAGGATAATGTTCGGATGCCCACGCCGAACGGGAACGCGCTGGAACGCAGCATCCGAGACGGCATTCATCCGCAAACTTTTACCCTGACCGGGGAGCTTTCCCTGAACCTCGGAAAGGGGTGGTCCATCAATAATAAAGCGCGCTGGATGACCGGCGACGTGCGGTTCAACGCCATTTTTTCCCTGGACAGCCCTTTTCCGGCGGCGGTTTTCGCGGACTCCGTCAAAAATCTTTCCGCGCTGCCCGGGTTTAACCGCTGGGAATATCGCTACAGCGATTCGGGCGCCCCGGTTTCCGATCCGGCAGATTTGAATGGCAACGGTTTGGTGGCGCGCAGCGGCTGGTGGACGGTTTCCAAACCGCTCAAAAATTTCATCAATCAATTGCAATTGCAAAAAGATTTTGACCGGCACAAAGTGAATCTCAGCGGATATGTGAGCAACTACAGCGCCGGAGATTTTTGGTATTGGCACAATGTATTGACCGAAGTAAAAGACTCCCCGCGCATGCTTGACCTGGTGGCATTGGATGAAAACAACGATGTGATTGCGGCTGTCACGGACAAAGGATTTGAGCAATACGGCACGTTTTACGTCAACGCAAAAAGCGAGGCAACGGTGTTGGCGCTGGCATTGGTGGATGAATGGCAGGCCACAAGCGCATTGCGCGTGGACGGCGGCGTTCGCCTGGAGCACAGCCGTTTTCAGGGCGTGGTGGAAAATACTCGTAGGGATTTCAGCATTCCCGGTAACCCGAGCTGGGCGGCGCAAAACGTGACATTCGGCGACGGAACATTTCGCAGCTATCGCCACGATTTTGATGAATGGGCGGTTTCCTTCGGCGCCAATTACAGCTTTAATCCGCAGCTTGCCTTGTACGGGCGTGCCAGCAGGGGCTTTCGCACCCCGGATTTTGAGCAATGGACGATCTCCGCAAAACGCGGCAATTCCCAGTATGTCCAGCAGCTCGAAGGCGGCGTGAAACTGGCGGCGGAAAAAATTTCACTGTTCGGCACCCTGTTTTTCAGCAGGCTGGACAACATTCCTTTTTTTGATGAGATCTTTAGCAACGGACGTATTATCAAGGAAAGTCGTCTCGCCAACAGCACCACAACCGGCGCGGAAGTCGAAGCGGTCTGGTCAATTTCCCCGGCGTTTCATCTGAATGTTGTGGGAACGTTTCAGACGCCTCGTTTGCGGGATTTTCATGTGTCCACCGTTAATTCGGAAACCGGTGAAGAGATGGTTGTCGATTTGAGCAACAAGCGCGTGCGGCGGATTCCGAATGTTTTGTTGGATATTCGTCCGTCGTATCAATTGAACCAACTCAAGCTATTTGCCAATTGGCAGTATATCGGACGGCGTTTTGTGGATGACGCGAACACCGCGGAACTGCCCGCTTACGCGACGATAAACGCCGGGATGGTTTACGATGTATCGAGCACCGGCGTCTCCATTTCCGGCAGCGTGGCAAATGTCACCAACACGATTGGGCTGACGGAAGGAAATCCCCGGGTCGAGCAGGTGTTTGCCAACCGGCGGGACGCGGTTTTTATGGCCCGCCCGATCCTGGGGCGATCCATTTTGCTTTCCGCGGCTTATATTTTTTGATGGAGGGAATGATGAAACCTCTGTTACTTATTCAGCCGCGGATTATCGCAGATTACCGCGGATTCTTTAAAAAACTATTTGTTAAAACTTTTACGCTAACAAAAAGCTAATGTCTGAAAAGGATATACAGTTTAGTAAACAGTGGACGTTCGTTTTTAAAGCATTTTATTTTTACTATCTTAAGATTTATCCGCGTAAATCCGCGGCTGAGAGGGACAAATCTTTTGCAGAAACGACAATTGGAGATTGAAAATAACTGGCAATTTCCAAAAATTAATAACAGGAAAAACGCGCCGCTCCATGGCAAGAGTTCCAACGCGTTTTTCCCTTTTTCAAACCACCAACTAAGTGGAGGTCTATTATGTTTTACGGTACTTGTAAACGAGGATCGCTAATCTTCGTAATTTATGCGTTATTTATGTTTTGCGCAACACTTTTTGCGCAAGGCGCCGGAACGATTCGCGGCGTTGTCACGGATTCGAACGGCGAGCCGCTCATTGGCGCAAATGTGGTCGTCGAAGGCACAATGTTGGGCGCTGCCACCGACACGGACGGTAGCTTCGTTGTCTTAAATGTGCCGCCCGGCGAATACACTGTCACCGTCAGCTATGTCAGTTACAAAAGCGCCAGCGCAACGGTAACAGTGACCGACGGCGGCACCGCAACCGCCAATTTTTCGCTGGAAACAGACTTGTTGGATTTAAGCACGGTTGTCACCACCGGTGTTATCAACAATCAATCGAAGTTAGAATCCAGCGTTTCGATTTCCACCCTGAATATCGAGGAAGCCCAGGAATTAGCGCCCCGTACCACGGCTGAAATTTTTCGCAC
>CAYVDX010000056.1:0-11063 GCA_964450485.1 uncultured Calditrichaceae bacterium | reverse complement strand
TGATATAATCCGCATGCTGCTCATACCACAGGTTATTATTGTGCAAAATCAATTCCAAGGCTGTCAGCCAGTGAACGCGATTAATATCGACGCCAATGGCCCCGCCATGTTCCTGGGGATCGACAATGATTTTGTTCATAAACTTTTTGCTAAGATCATTTAGCGTTTCCAGGGCGTCCGAAAACGAGGTTGATTGCGAGAATGACACAATCTCCTCGGATGACGCATACGCTTTTCGCAGCTCACGGGGCAAGCCTGTTTGGGCATTCAATATGCCGAATACTGCCAGGCATAAAGTCATCGTGAAAAAAACTTGAAACCTCATATCCTACTCACTTTCACTCTTTTGATTTGTCAAATTCGAGTTTCAACGTAAATGTTTCAACAATACCACCTTTGTTCAATGTGAAATGGACTTCATTCTTTTCGGTGTCTATTTGTGTCAAATATCCCAGGTAAACCGGATCGCCTTCGCGCAGTGCGTGAATTTTGCCGTCGGCATCCGCGATTAAGGCTTTGCCGGGTATCACCGCTTTAAGCGCTGCTCTTTCAACTTCAAGCAAGTTGTCAATATTTGCGGGAATGTTTCTGAGAATGTATGGATAGAAGGGGTTTTTTGCGCTGTGAACTTTTACATCTCCAAGTGTTTTTGGCGGTTGGGGAAGATTTTCAACATTCGCATAATATGCCCTGATTTCCATATCAAAAGGAATGATCAGCTCAAATTGATCTGTTTTGGGATCTTTGCTTTCCAGGCTATGCAAGGTAACTTTAGTAACCTCATATACATGTGGCCCTTGTTCAATATACCAGATAAAATTATATATTCGTCTAAATGCCCCCTCGCCATGCAGTTTATAAATATTGTAGCCGAACCCCTTGAAATTTTTATTTTCACCGCTGCTCAGGTTAAATTCAATAATTCCGCTGTAATTCAGGATGGCATTTAAATAGCCGTAAACATCTGCGGTGGTAATATCTTTTTCAACCTTTTTGTTAATGCCGGTAAGCTTCGCTTTCTTTTCTTTAAGTAGTTTTTCCAGTTCACTAAATTGGTTTTCAATACCGTCAAGCTGCTTGATTTGGCGATCAACATCATTTAATTCCTTTTCAACCGCGGCAATTTTATTCGGATAAGACCACAGGACAAAATAGCCGCCAAAGATAAGTAAAATGGCAAGGAAACTCGATAGGATGAGGGTATTTCTTGTTTTATACTGCAAAATTCAACTCCGTTTGTTAAAAAACTTTCCTTTTTTTCAGCGATGATGTTAGCCGTTTCGCCTTTATCGCCGCATCATTTTTTCGCCTTTGCATTCTTTTTTTCAGGTGAAGTTGCGCTTAACATTACTTCAATTTCAAAACTGTACACCGTTTTTTCGCGAATATCCTGAACCTCAACTTGTTTTAGGCGCGCATTATTCAAGGAATTCGCAAATATTGGGATTTTATTTCGATAAACGGAATATCCTTTGATGAGCACAATTTTATCGTTTTTGCGATGAGCATCGGTAATCCAAATATAGCGGGTTTTTTGCGCAACGGCAGCGATTGTGTTTAAAAATTGACTCCAGGTTGGGCTATTCAGGGGAATCGAATCCAGAACCCCCAGGGTGTGATCGTAACTGTCCAGTTTTTGCCGGAGCATGTTCAGGCGCATCTCCACCTCCTGAAGGTCCGCCAACTCTACTTTCCTGGATCGAACCGTGGCTTCGGTTTGCTTGAGCTGACTTTGCCGTTCGCCGATTTTCACCGTTGTAAAAAAAGTGACGACCGAAATGAGCGCCAGCAATAACCAGCCTAAAATGCCGACTTTAAATTTCTTTTTTCTTTCTTTAACACTACGCGGCGTGACGTCCACTGAGTATAAGTCATCTTTTGATCCGCTGATTGCGCGCATGGCCGCGCCGATTGGCACGGCAAAGCGTGAGGAAAGCGGGTCGTTGCCAGCCATGCCGATTTTGTGAAGATTAATGTATTCTATGTTGGTGCCTTCAGAAAACTTTTGGACCAAAAATTCCTGAATGCCGGCGTCATAAGCCTGACCGGTAAGGATGATGTTGTCCAATTCCGTGACATTGAGGTTGTCCTGTTCCAGCAAAATGCGGCTATAAATCGTGTTAACAATATTTTCCGCATCAAGCCCCACGCCAATGATATAGGAAATATTTAAAATGTCATGCCCCTGGATGAAGGTCAGGCGGCTAAATTCGTGCCCGATGTAAACAATTAAATTGATGCCGGATGCCGGAAAATTGTAGCTCTTTTTAATCAGGTTGACCAGGGATATTTCCGCGCTCTCAATAAACTGAATCCGTTTGGACGCTCCCGGTGAGGCCAACTCTAATTCCCTGATGATCTCAAGATCGCCATCGCGTATAATGGCCATTAAACGCCCGTCATTCAACTTCACAAGATTGATGTCTTCAGGCTTCAACAGCTCTGTATCGGGGCGGAGTTTTCCCAATTCACTGATAACGCGCTTCTTGAGTTTATCGCCTTTTAAATTCCAATCGGAGTTGAAATAGGCATAATACACCTGCGGTTCCGCCAGGCTGATTGCGATGGTGTATTTTTTATCCGAATACTTATTTAATAAGCCTTGGATAATTGTGGTATTTTCTTCAAGATCCAGGTCGCCGATTTCTGAAATCAATATATCGGAATTTTGTAAGTCCGCGGTCAGGTCAAATGTGTCGTTACCCGCCACGTCGGCAAACTCTGGAATTAAGTCGCCATGATGCCCGACGGCCTGTTCTTGACCGGCAAGTTTGGATATTTCCGCGTCGATAACACGAATATCCTCATTGTTTTTCACCAGGCATACAGTGTGAATAAAAGCGCCTTCAACAAAAATTCCGATGACATAACGTTCTTTTTTAGCCATTACTTAATTTCACCCCTTTTACATCGTTCTCAACAACAGTTTGTCATGTAATAGCTGCTGCATGCGTCTTTTATTATTCGCAAAATTCAGCGCTGTTTGCATGGAAATTTGCCGGCTTTTTTGAAGCCGCAATAAATCCTGCTCCAATGTATTCATGCCATATTCGCTGCCTTCGCTGATCATTTGATAAATCTCGCTGACATTACCATTTTTGATTGCTGCCCGAACGGAGGGCGTCATTACCATGATTTCTTTTGCCAAAATCCGCCGGCCGCTTGTGCTGGGAACCAGTTTTTGAGAAACGACACAACGCAGTACATCCGCTAAACGATGCCGCACCCGCTCCTGCTCAATGGCGGACATTTCGCCAACAATCCGATCGATGCTTTCGACGGCTGAAGAGGTGTGAAGCGTTGAAAAAACCTTATGTCCGCTATCGGCAACCTCAAGCGCCGTCATAATGGTTTCCGGGTCGCGCATTTCACCGATGATAATGATATCGGGATCCTGGCGCAGCGCTTCCTGAGCGCCAAGTTCAAACGATTGCGTATCCGAGCCGACTTCGCGGTGTTTGATAATGCACTTTTGCGAGGTGTGAACATACTCAACCGGTGAGGCAATGATGACAATATGCGCATTCACGGTTTGATTATTCAGATCAACAATCGCATCCAAAGTAGTGCTTTTCCCCGATCCGGTAATCCCGGTGATTAAAATCAATCCCTCTTTGGTATAGGCCAGGCTGAATATCTTTGTCACAAGCGGATGAAACTTATAACTTGGATAGGGGCGAATGGTCATGTTGATTGCCCGTAAACTGATTGAAATATGATCGAGCTCAAAATACACGCTGGCGCGGTAGCGCATCATTTGGTTATTTGCATCGCTAACCACGTAAGAGAAGTCGTAGCTGCGTTTTTTTAGCAATATTGTTCGTTCCTTATCCGAGAGCAAAATTTGGATGAGAATATCCGCCACGTCAGGCGAGTAGCTGCCCAATTCCGGAAGGGGAAATTTGTTGCCGTGAATGCGCAGCCAGAGATTCTCACAGGCGCCCATGCCGCCAAAATCCATATCCGAGGCTTCTTTTTGACGCATGGTATCCAAAAAAAGGCGGAAAAGCTTTTTAATCAATAGCCGTTGTGCTTCGGATACCTTTTCAACAATCTGTTCACTAATGTAGCGTTGCTGTTCCACGGCGCTTGATGATGCCGGGATTTTTTGAACACAATGTTGTAAAAATTTTTTCGCTTCGGCGATTACTCGCTGATTCAAATTCACGCTGTACTCGTAATTTTGTGATTTCTTATGATATTGTTTTTATCGGAAACTTGGCGGGGTAAATTTAGGAAAAAAAGCATTCTTGCCTAAACATCTCACAAATTGACGTTTATTATTCCCACCAGGCAGCGAGCTGTAGCTCCCTGATCGTCGGATAATACGGTGGAGCAATAACGCCAAAGCGCGTGTCGTAACGGTATTTTTTGAGAAAGCCGCTGAGGATGGTATTGGTTCCCCATGAAAAAGTACCCACGGCGCCGCGGCTCTCCTGTAAAATGCTGCCCGTAAAATCGATGGTCCCGGAAACCGGTCTTGTGCCATGGTTCTCCGCTTTGAATGATCCGTTAATCGCCATAATCGCGGCTTGTATGGTAATATCGCTATTGTTGGCTGCGTTATCGGTCATGATGATATCATTCGACGCCACCAGGCCGAGCACATCATCGGAATTCGGATTCACATTGGGATTATCGGCATAAACAATATCATCGTCTATCCAAATATCACCGGTAGAATACAGGGTGAGTTGGCCGTTGAAAGTCCCTTTTATGCGGATATCCGCGGTAGAATAGATGACATCCGTGGAAGAAATATCTGTCAAAAGCACCGTGTCGGCGGGCGCGCCGCTGACAGTGCGAATGACCCGGCCATCCGCTAAAAACTCGAAAGTGGTTTCAGTGTTGTAAACAGATTTTGTGTTTGTCGGCGCGCCGCCATTTCCGGCAATCGCTTTATTGACCAGTTTGGTCATATCCGTCGGAATGCTGTTATTAATGCCGATTTCCCATCCGCCGTAAAAATGCGCGTCACTCGCCGGGGTTCCGGGTGTGGGGTCGATGCCGTTGTTCGCGGTTACCTTCCCATAAAAAACCGGCGCTCCCGATGTCCGGATGGTCGTATTGGTATGAATGGCGCCCCAAACCGTGTCGCCGCTTACCCAATAAACCATGCCTTCATCGTTGGTAAACCAAAAGAATTTTGAGGCAGGTTTGTCGTAATTAAAATATGCCACAACCGAGTCTTTCAGCCTTCGGGATTGGCCGAATCCTGCAAATAAAACGTCGTCAAAAATATACCGCCAGGCGTTTACTTTTAATTTTACCGTATCCGGGCCGATGGGGGTTACCACCACATTCGTGCTGCAATTATCGATGACAAACGAGAGTGTTCCGTTGGTCCAGTCTTCATCCCAAACTTTATTAATTCCCACATTCATCGCGCTCAACACAGCGTCGTGAACGACGGTTTCCGAATAGTATTTGTTATAATTATCCTGGTTTAAGACGACCGCACGGTTCAGTTTTATTTGATACACCGAAAATGCGACGGCAAATCCGATCACGGCAATCAATGCGCCTCTGCCTAACATATTACACTCTCAACTTCTTGTTGCATGCGTGCATTCTTTAACGATATAAATTTTTTGAAACCATTCGCGTCTGCCGCCAATACGTCGTTCTTAACAGGCGCTTCAGTTCTTGCTTTCGAAATTCACTGTCTTGAATATTATTCAGATCGGTTTTCACATTTTCCGGGCTTAAAACCACTTCCGGGTTGAATGCGGTCAAAGTCACCTCCACCATGCGGATCGACATGGGCAGCGGCGCCGGTTGCCCGGCTTGATCCAGGTATGTAAAAACATCGCTGTTGCCGATCCTGCCGATAACGCCGGAATAAGTGTTGCCGCCGCCAATTTTAACAGTGCGGTTTATTTGATAAATCGAAATGGTCGTATCCGGAAAAATGATCGTATCGGCCAGGCTCACAACATACTCAACGGTATCCGGAATATCATCAAAGCCGCTTGTTCCCGGTAGTTTTATATGATTGTCAGCGCCCATGTTTAAATTTGAAATAAATTTCAGGTGTTGAGGCTGCGCGGTTTCAATGATCGTGGTTAGCTGAGATTCGGGAATGCCAAATCCCATTTTCCGCAGGTCATGTTCTAAAATCACCGTCATCTGACGAAGATTTTCCTGAAAAATTGCATCTGAGTTGTAGTTGTAAAAATTTTGGATTGCGATATCCGAGGCGCCCAACCCGATAATCATCATAATGCCGCCGATCATCAACCCGCCAATGATATCTAATATGGAAGACAATCTTTCACCTTACCGGTTAATTGTAAAACCAATAGCTCTTAATAAAGCTGACCTTTAAAGTGTCTTTTACTTTCACCCCGTTTACCTGTTTGTAAATCAACGGATCGTTATAATTATCCATTACAGAAACCGTCATTCGTTTATGAAAGGTTCTTCCACCGTGTGCGATGAGATTCCCACCCGCTAACTTCATATAATTCACCGCGAATGTAACTTTGTAAATGATTCCGCTTCCGCCGGTATCATTTAACGTATAGTTGTTATAATCGTCAAAATCATCGATCACCCCGTCATCATTGGTTTCCAGCCCCAACTCGTTGGGAAGTGTGAAGTCATTCAGGCTTTTACCGTTCGAGGTGTCCACGCTGGCCTCATCAAAATAGTATTGGGTGGCGCGTTGAATATGGGTGTTCAGTATCGAAAGCGCTTCCATGCGATAACGGTTTTGTGACAGGGAAATATCTACATTGCTTAAGCTGCCATTAAAATTCAACAATGTATATGACAGAAGCATTAAGGCCCCCAGGGTCAATATGGTTTGTCCGGTATTCATACTTATACCTTAATCTTCTGATGTGGCTTTGGCGACTTCTTCGAATGAAGAAACACCTTGTTTGACCCGCTCTCTGGCAGCCGCGCGCAGGGTAAGCATTCCCTGTTCAATCGCTAATTGACGAACCGCGTCTTCGTCAATGTTTTTTCCGGTGCGGAAAATCAAATCCCGCATTTCCTTGCTAAAATAGAGCGCCTCATGAATTGCAACCCTGCCTTTGTAGCCTTTATTGCATAGCTCGCAGCCCACCGGTTCGTAAAACACGGTTTCCCGGATTTCCTGTAACGAAAATCCCAGGCTTTGCGGCAAGGCCGGACGCAAATCCTTATAAGGGCGTTTGCAATTTTCACAAAGCTTTCGGATGAGCCGCTGGGCAATGATGATGTTTATCGCATAGGCGATCAGAAAGGTCTCTATTCCCATTTTGTATAACCGGGAGATGACGCTTGAGGCATCGTTGGTGTGCAGCGTTGAGAATGTTAAGTGCCCGGTATTTGCCAGTTTGATACCGGTTTCAGCTGTTTCTTTATCGCGAATTTCACCGACCATTACCACATCGGGATCATGGCGTAAAATCGCACGTAATGCCTTGGCGAAATTGTTTTTTGGGCTGATTTTTAATTGCCGGACTCCCGGAATAATGTATTCTACCGGGTCTTCCACGGTTAACACATTAATTTCCGGGGTAACGATATGGCTTAACGCGGCAATAAGCGTCGTTGATTTTCCACTACCGGTTGGCCCCGTAACAATCACCATACCCTGCGGTTTATTAATCGCCTTTAAAAAGGATTCCCGGGCAATGCCTTGTAAGCCGAGTTTATCCAAATCCGTGATGACTTTCCGATCATCTAAAATACGTATGACAATACTTTCAAATTTGTACTGGAATTCGCGGCCAACGATCGGTAAAATCGATACGCGGAAGCGAATCATGTGGCCATCAATTTTTCGCTGAATGAAACCGTCCTGCGAAGTTTCCCGTTCAAAACGGTCAACATTCCGCGAGCGATCTTTCACGACTGCCGTTACCGCTTCCGGGCGCACCCCTTTTTGAGTATGCCAGGGTTGCAGCTTTCCGTCAATGCGAAAAAGAATGTCCGTTGTTTTAGGGTCTTTGGGGATGATGTGAATATCACTCGTTCCCGTGCGTACCGCTTCTACCAGCATTCCTTCAACCAGATGAACCAAAAGACTTTTGTTGATCTCGGCGTCCAGGGCGTCTTCTTCAATAGAAGACTCGTCTTCCTCGATATCGAGAATCTCTACTTCCGAATCTTCTAAGACTTTCAGAAAATCATTTTCCTTGGGATTTAATTTGTTAATCACCGCCTCATAGTCATCCGGGCTGATATAGTAAACATCATACCGCTTTCCCCCCAGGGCGCGCGCAACTGTCGGAATATGCATGTTTGTGGGGTCCACGGCCGCAATGACAAGTTTGCAGTTTTGCTTATTACATTGTCCGAGAATGATAATACGCTCTTCCTCCATCACTTTTCGGATGGATTCGGGAAGGGGATCGATGAGCTTGCGGATGCTCTCAATTTGTTTCTCATCGAGGTGCTGCTCTTCAGGGCTGATCTGCTGAAATCCGTACATTTCAGCAACCTCTTTGTAAACACTGTTGTGATCGACATTAAAATCCTTGACGAGAATTTGGGCAAGATTTCGCCGGTCGCCGACTTCTTCTTCCTGTTTTATTTTGAGTGCTTTTTGGAGAGTGTCGATCTCTAACACGTTTTTTTTGACCAACGCCACACCCAATTTGTAATTATTGTCTTGCATAAGCATCCTTTAGCGCATCATTCGATTCATTTTGCAGGGTATCGGAAAAACAGTAGAATGTGCCATTCGGATCACGATCTACTGTTTTGTTTAAGCCGTAATTTTTTTAAAACAGGTCATTACTCCAGCGCCGCAACGTGATCATCCGTATGGCGTTTTCGGCTTCATCATCGCGCTTTCCGATGAAATAAGCGTCAAACCTGTAATCACAATCATGATAAACATCGCAATGACTAATTGTATAAATTCGACCGCGTTCTTAAGTTTATACACGGTTTCTTTTTCATAATAATTTGCAATTTGCAGCGCGGTTTTTTTCACCGTCCCTGTTTCCGCTCCGGAGCTAAACCGCGCCAGGGCGGTTTTGGTAAAAACGCCTGTTGCTTCAAACGCCTGAACCAACCCGACGCCTTTATTCAGCATCATTGGAATTGCAACCGACTTGATTTGTTTCTCTACATATTTGTTGCCGCAGGCTTCCGCGGCGAGCTTTATGGCGTCGATATTTTCCCCGGAGCCGCTATACAACGCATAAAAAACCCGGCAAAAAATTTCAATGACTGTTTTGTGGAAAAGTGACCCCAAAACCGGCATTTTAATGATATATTTATCGCGTAAAAATCGTCCTTTGGGCGTCATAATAAAAAAATAAATCAAACTTCCCAGGCTTCCCAAAATGGATATCAAAAGAATCCAGATATTTGCAATCAGAAAATCACTGACCATCAGTGTATAGGTGGTTAACGGGGGGAGTTCCGTGCCCAATTTTTGAAACAATTTTGCCGTGGCCGGAAAAATATAGCCGATATAATAAAAAACAGCGCCAAGAAGAATTAAAATTGTGAATGCCGGCATGATCAATGCGCTTTTTAAACTCCGCTTAAATTCCGCATTGCGCTCCAAAAACTTCGCCGTGCTATCATAAATGGCGGACATATTGCCGCTCTTGGAAGCCAGCCCCAACATGCGCGCGGAGAAAGCGCCCAAAGCCTTTTCCTGCTTCATAAAGGCTTCTTCGCTATCCTTGCCCTGCCGCAAATCGTTGTTGATTTCCCTGATCGCTTCGCGCAGGGTCGGGTTTTCCGTGTCATTGGCAAGCAGTTGCAATACCTCGTTAAACGGGAGATTCTCCCGCAGCAGGTCAGCGCTGACCCGGACAAATGTAACGATCTCCGTATCCGGCGGTCGAAGTTTAAAATCAAAAAGTTTCGGTTGAATGGAAATGGGGGTATAGCCCAGTTTTATCAGCGCGTTGTGAACTTCTTTTTTGTTATAGGCCTTTTGTTCGCCCTTGATGATTTGTTCATCGCCTTTTTGGGCTTTATATAGAAAAACACGACGTTTTTGAATGGTGGAAACAGTGACGCGGTGGCGTTCGGCGAGGGTGCGAATTTTTGTTTTTGCTTCAGATAAGCTTTCTGCAACGACTTTTCCCTGGATATTTTTTCCGCCGGGAGTCGTTCCTTCAAATCGAAAATCAGGCATCCTACCAACTTCCTTATTTTGGGCCTTTAATAAAACAGAGCGCACCGCCCCAAAAGGCCGGGTACGCTCTGTTTGTGTTTTTTCAATTCAGGATCGTGGATGTGATCGAATTTGCGGTCACGGTCGCATACGCCTTAACCGGGGTGCTGCCATTGTTACCATTTTCTTTACCGCTGCCTTCGATATAAATGGTTGCACCCGCACTACTCAGCGGAGTAACACTGCCGGATACAGCACCCGTGCCTGACGGCTGTGTGGTTGTGGCGGCATAAGTGCCATTGGCATTAGCTGTGTCAATCGGACTCAGCGCAAAACCGGTAAAACTTTGGGATCCGCCGCCTAATTGAGAGGGCGTGCGATAGAAGCGTTGTGCCTTGGCCGAATATTGCACCAGGTCGCTTATCACTGCCTGACGGTTTGATTCCACGGCATTACTCCGAAATTGTGTGACACCCACGGCGATTGCCACGCCGACGATAATGACACTTAAAACGATTAATAAGAGCTGCTGTTGACCCATTGAAAATACCTCCTTGTAAGGTTAGTTGAACTGGGTTGAGTTATTTGATTAGAGATAGAATATTTTCATTGTGTTAATATTTTTTCATCTAACTCATTTCCGCTTTCTTCCATGTTGTCCCATATCTTCGATCAAAAATTATACCAGATTAGAACTTTTTTTAAAAAATTTCATTTTTTTTTTTTAAGCGCTGAAAATGTTCTTTTATTATCGCCTTGGTCAGTACCGGACATTTTTTAAAAGCAGGCAATATTGCGTGAATTAAAAGCAGCGCTTCTTGGAAAATCGCGTTGCAATCCCGGCGCTTCGGGATGCAACAAGTATCGACAAAAATGAGCGATTCTCGTTACAAAGCGGATTGTTTACCCCGATTTTCGGGGCTTTGTAACGTTATTTTCCCCTAAAGCTCCGCTTTTGACCACCTTTCTCAAAAGTGTCCGGTACTGA
>CAYVDX010000055.1:0-11205 GCA_964450485.1 uncultured Calditrichaceae bacterium | reverse complement strand
TACTAATATGACCAGTTCACGAATTTCCTGCTGCACAAAATGTCCCATCAACCGAGCCATAAAACGGGCTGCAAAATCTTTAAAGGCCAGGGTCGGACCGTGGAAAAGCTCCAGGGTGTAGAGCGATGTGTCGAGCGCAACCAATGGCGCGTCAAAGGTCAGCGCCGATTCGATGATGGACGCCAGGGTTTGCCGGTCAATGCTGTCGCCAAGCAGGGTCGATGCGAATTGAAAAGCGATCTCCTGAAAAGACATCCGGGGCAGTTCCGCGATCACATCGCCGGGCAGCGCGGGAATGGATTGGGGCATATACAATCCGTTATCCGCCGGCAGACCGGTTAAGACCGCCTCACGAAACGAAACAAGATGTTGGGGATTATTGGTGCTGTAAAATTTCATTTTTTTTCTAATGAACCAACCTGAAATATTCATAAACCGCTCACGACGTGACCTCCCAGGGAAAAGTCGCTGAGGTTCTAAGTTGCTATAAATAAAAATCTTAAAGGGTATTTATGGTGCGTTTTCAATTCATATTCTCAAAACTCGGTTTTTATATTGATTTTTTACAACATATTTAATCTCAGCGTCTTATGCCGCAAGGCATCCGCCTGGGAGCGCCTCCGGGGTGAAGATTTATGAATAAACAGGCGATAAACAATCGCCACAAAGCATCATAAAAATTGCAAAGGGAACGCGAAAAATCAAAAAGATATTTGATTTTTTACCGGGGAATTTAGCGATTTTGTGGCGTTGGGGCAAGTGGTGATCTTCATCGATGGCGGGAATCGGTTTTGGGAGACTCCGCCGCTTATTTTAAAAGCAGTTCCGCAAGGCAGCGCCTTGAAGGTTTCATTCACCGCAGTGCGGCTGAAAGTGGTGAGGAGAAAGAATATCGCCATGCACGTGTAATGATATTGCGCGCCATGCCGTTACTGAGTCGTTGGTTTGACGCCAATGGCCGTGTCGAACCAACTTAAAAATTCCTTTACTCCCTGTTGAATTCATATTAGAATACAGTGAGCGAATCTTTTAAAAGAAGGAAAGGAACCCACAATGAATGATAACGGATATGTCAATGTTGACATTACAAATGGCATTGCCGCCATAACCTTTTTTCATCCCAAAAAGAACTCCCTGCCCGGAAGTTTGTTGACGGAAATGGCCCAGGAAATGTTGGCGCTGGGCGGCAATGATCAGGCCCGGGTGGTGGTTCTGCAAAGCGGTGGTTCCGGCCCGTTTTGCGCCGGGGCTTCGTTTGACGAGCTGTTAGCCGTGGACAGTTTTGAGCGCAGTAAAGCCTTTTTTATGGGATTTGCCCGGCTCATCCTGGCCATGAGGCGCATCCCCAAGTTTGTGATCGTTCGGGTGCAGGGAAAAGCGGTGGGCGGGGGAGTAGGCATCATCGCGGCGGCGGATTACGCCCTGGCAAGCGATCGCGCAGCCGTCAAACTCAGCGAATTTGCCCTGGGATTTGGTCCGTTTATCATCGGCCCGGCCGTGGAAAGAAAAATCGGCAAAGCGGCCTTTAGCGCGCTTGCCACGGATACCGAATGGCGCGACGCGCAATGGTGCAAAAATTACGGTTTGTTTGCCGGGGTCTTCGCCGGCGAGTCGCAATTGGATGAAGCGGTTCAGTCCATGGCCACGAAATTATCCAACAGCAGCGTGGAAGCCGCCGCGCATCTCAAAAAAGTGTTTTGGGACGGCACGGAACATTGGGATGAGTTGTTGGAGGAGCGCGCGGAAATGAGCGGCCGCCTGGTGCTGTCGGACTTTACTCAAAAGGCCATCGCCGCCTTTAAAAAGCGGTAAATATTCATTTGTTAATCGTTAATTGGTAACTGGTAGGAAACGCCCCCAAAATATTGCGTGCCATCCGGAAAATCTTCCCCGCTGATGCTAAATCGCGCGCCGCTTTCCAGGTTTAAATTAGGCGCGATGGCATAACGCAGGGTTGGGCCGAGGGTTAACAACTCACGGCGCGTGTTTAAGGTAACACCGCTGGCGCGAATGTGCGGAAGCTGACCGCGCAGCCAGTCCAGGCTGCCCTTTAGCAATAGCTTTCGAGTCACGTTCGCCCCGGCTTCCGCGGAAAGATTAAATTCATCGCCGATGGAGACGTCAAAATCCGTATTATCCTCGCGAAAGCGATAGCCCACTGCAAGGTTCACATACCCGGGAAATGGCCACAGAGATCGCCCAATTTCTCCAAAAACTTCGTAATCCCACTGGCCTTCGCTGACGTTGACCGCTTCCGCGTCAATGGTGAAATCTCCGGTGGGGCTTTTCGCGCCAATGCGGATGCTGGCCACGAATGGTTTTTGCAGCAAACGCACTTTTCCGTAAAACCGAATGTCTCCGATGCTGTTGGAACGATTGCGATTCGGATCGGCAAGATTGGTAAATCGCAGGCTGTAAAAGGGCGCCTGCACGCCCACATCCAGCCAGCCGGTAACGCCATAGGCAAGTTCGGCAAAAACTGCCTTGAAATCGCTATCGCCGCCGATAAACGGATCAAACGGGGCGCTGTGACCGGCAGATGTGCATCCCACGCCCTGAAATGCCAGGGATTGCGCATCCTGTCCGGTGCAAAACCGCGCGTCGGTTGATTGATAAAACACGGCGGTTTTCACCCAAAAATGCCCCTTGGAAAGCGTCCAGGCCCCGGCATGCAGTTGCGTGGTCAGCAACAGACCTATCGCCAAAAAAATCCGCGATGTTTTCACCATGCATTATCCCCCAAACACCAGCGTCTGCGGCCAGAAAACCGCCCAGGCAAACCAAAACGCATTGTGCGCCGGGATTTGTTTGAGTCGGCTGCCGGCCAGCGGCCCGGAAGTCGCTTCCCCTTTGATATTCCAGGTTGTCTGGGTTTGGTCATCTTTCATTGCAAATGGCGCGGTAGCGGTCACCCGGAAGGTTAAATTTTGTCCGTCCACCCGGCGTTCATACGGGATGGCCAAGCGCTCCGGCAAATCCGAAACAATTAGCACATCCAACCCGTTGAAGGTATCATTCACCACCGGTTTTCCGTCCAACCGCGAAAAGGGATAGGCTTTTTGCTGATCGCCGACGCGCAAGCCTAACAAGTTGTGTTTGGGTAAAAAGCGCGTATCAATATTCCCGGTGCGCAGGGAAAAAAGCGGGTTGGTGTTTTCCACGCGGTAGTTATTGTAGGGATATTGGGTATAATTGCGGTTTACGCCGGTGTTTTTTGAGATAACCCGCGTGTTGGGATAGAGTTTTTGCCAGTTCCGCCAAGTGGTTTCAATCACAGGCAGCAGTTCCAGCTCTCTTGCAGTATTGCCATCCGCCGGCGCTTTAAAAATCATTCCCGTCCCGGTCAACGGGCACAGTGTCGCGATAATTTTTTCGCCGCCGATCACATCATTGGCAATTTCATGCCACCAAAGAATGTTGTGCGGATATGCCTTGATTTCGCCGTTGATGACCACGCCCAACACCAGGTCGTCATCCGCTAAATAATCAGCGTCATTGGAATTTGCCGAAACAAAGAGGGGGTTTACCAACGCCGGAATACCGTCGCGGGGCACGCCCCCGGAAACCACGTCATCCTGGGGAAAATTGTTCCACACCGGAAAATTATCCGCGTCAGCCCGGGTGTAATACATCTGTGGAAAAAGCTCGCTCTGTTTTCCGTCGGTTTCCCGGAACCACATCACCAAATTGTTTTCAAATAACAAACCGGATACCCCAAATCCTGTTTTTGTCGTCGGCCCCGGCGTGACAATATTACCGTTTGAGGAATCACTGCTGCTGCATCCCCAAAGGGCAAAAAGAGTGACCAAAAGCAGCATCCCGCCCAAAAATAATTTTCCCGTCGTCCCGGGTCTCCCTACAAATCGATTCATAAACCTGCTCCCCATTTATCTTTGAAATGGTTGATTTATACCGTTTCCCAATTTAACTTCCCGAACGAAATGCGGATTTCACAAAAGCATAACGTTGCGATAACAATTTCGCTAATTGTGGAAAAACGACTGTAAGGAATCTTAACAAACGAGGCTTTTTCTTGAAAAAATTTCAACCGCATGGGAGTTGGGCGTCGCCGGTCACGGCGGAAATGATCGCGTCAGCAAGCGTGCGATTGGGCGATATCGCCGTGGATGGGGAAGATATTTATTGGTTGGAAAGCCGCCCTTCGGAAAAGGGGCGCAATACGATTATGCGCTGCGACGGTCGCGGCAACATTGCGGAGATTTTGCCCGCCCCGCACAATGCGCGCACCCGGGTGCATGAATACGGCGGCGGCGCAATGCGGGTCAAAAACGGCGACATTTTTTTCTCAAATGATGAAGACCGGCAAATTTATCGATTCAAGCCGGGACATTCGCCGCGGCGGTTGTCAAATGCGCCGAATTCACGGTTTGCGGATTTTGCAGTGGATGAATCACGGCAGCGCTTGATCGTAATTCGCGAAGAACATGCCGGGGAAAGCAGCGAACCGGAGAATACAATTGCCGCGCTTTCGCTAAACGGCGGCGGGGAAATTCGCACATTGGTATCCGGCGCTGATTTTTATTCAAATCCCATCATTTCACCCGACGCGACACAGCTCGCCTGGCTTTGCTGGCATCACCCCAACATGCCCTGGGACGGCACGGAATTATGGCTGGCCGATATTCAAGCGGATGGGTCGCTGAAAAATCCGCGGCAAATTGCCGGCGGGGAAAATGAGTCGATTTTTCAACCGCGGTGGTCGCCGGACGGCTTGTTGTATTTTGTGAGCGATCGCGACGGCTGGTGGAATTTGTACCGCTTGATTGGTGAAAAAATCGAGCCGCTCCTGGAAATGGCGGCCGAATTTGGCTTGCCGCAGTGGGTGTTCGGCATGTCCACCTATGCGTTTTCTGCCGATAAAATTATTTGCACATTTTCCCAAAACGGCGTCTGGCAGTTAGGCAAACTCACCCTGGGAAACGGCGCTTCAAAACATCGTTTTAAACGGATTAAAACGGATTTGACTTACATTACGCAA
The DNA here is from genome assembly GCA_964450485.1 of uncultured Calditrichaceae bacterium. GTDB lineage: Bacteria > Calditrichota > Calditrichia > RBG-13-44-9 > J075 > JACKAQ01. The sequence continues at coordinate 6,206 of CAYVDX010000055.1, read as the reverse complement.
GTGCGAGCCGCCGGAACCACGGCGGTGTTTTCAGGGGCATCCCCAACAATGGTCAATTCGCTGTATCGGCTGGATATCGAGAGCGGGCAACTCCGTGTTTTGCGAAAATCGTCGCGGCAGTCATTGGCCGCGGATGATATTTCCCGGCCGGAAACGCTCCGGTTCGACAGCGATGGTCATCAAATACACGCCTTTTTTTATCCGCCTCAAAATCGACATTACGCCGCTCCGGAATCGGAAAAACCGCCGCTGATGGTGATTTGCCACGGCGGACCCACCGCTGCCACGGACAGCGGATTGCGGCTAAAAACGCAATATTGGACCAGCCGCGGCTTTGCGGTGCTGGATATTAATTATCGCGGCAGCACCGGGTTTGGGCGCGCCTATCGCGAATTGCTTAATGGAAATTGGGGTGTTGCCGATGTCGCGGATTGTGTCAATGGCGCCAAATTTTTAGCGGAGCAAGACAGGGTTGATAAAAATAGAATGGTCATTTCCGGGGGGAGCGCCGGCGGTTTTACGGTGTTGGCTGCGCTTACATTTTACGATGTTTTCACAGCGGGTTGCAGCCGCTACGGCATCAGCGATTTGGCGGCGCTGACCCGGCACACCCACAAATTTGAAGCGCGTTACAATGATCGCCTGATCGCCGCGTACCCGGAAAAAAGGGAGATTTATCGACAACGGTCCCCCATTTTTCACGCCGACCGGTTGACAGCGCCGGTCATTTTTTTCCAGGGCAGCGAGGATAAAGTTGTGCTGCCGGAACAATCGCAAAAAATGGCCGCGGTGCTGCGAAAAAAAGGCCTGCCGGTCGCATACGTGCTTTTTGACGGGGAAGGTCACGGGTTTCGTTTTCCCAAAAATATCAAACGCGCGTTGGGGTGGGAGTTTTATTTTTACGGCAAAATTTTTGGCTTTGCCCCGGCCGACGCTATCGAAAAACTGACCATAGAAAACCTCTGACGGTAGTATATTTTCTTTTTGCTTGCTTTATGATTTAAAATAATGCTGTTTTTGCAGCTAAAACAAAATTGGAACACAATTCGAACAGGTTTCGATGAATTTTTTTATCGGAAGTAGTAACATGGTCTCCATGTCACTACTGTGTTGGGTTAGGGCGCGCGGAATTGTGAGTAAAAATTGAAAGATTGGGAATGCACAAAACAACGTATCGCAAAACGGTTCTTGAAAACGGGTTAACCATTGTCTCGGAGCATATTCCGTATGTTCGATCTGTCTCGATCGGGGTTTGGATTCGCACCGGCACGCGCCATGAAACTTCGGAAAGCAACGGCGTCGCGCATTTTCTTGAACACATGATGTTCAAAAGCACCGGGCAACGTTCCGCGCGGGAAATTGTCCGTCAAATTGAATCGCTGGGGGGAAATATCAATGCCTTTACCAGCAAGGAACAGACCTGTTTTCATGTAGAAATGCTGGATGAACATTTGCCCATCGCCATTGACGTACTCTCCGATATTTTATTTCGCACTGGATTTTCAGCGGCTGAATTTGAAAAGGAGCGCGCCGTCATTTTAGATGAAATAAAAGCGCTGCAAGATACGCCTGACGAGATCATTCACGATTATTTTGCCGAAAAGTTATACCCGGATCACGGTTTGGGCTACCCGGTCTTGGGCACTGTTGAAACGGTTTCAGCATTAACACCCGCGCAAATGCTCTCCTTTTATCAGCAATTTTATCGTTCCCGAAATAGTGTAATTGCCGTTTCGGGAAATGTGAAACACGCGGAATTAGTTGACTTGTGCGCATCAGCGTTCCGGTTTTCAAATGGCTCGCCAACGGCTGCTCCCGCCCCGCCCACGGCCTTTAATCACGGCAATTATTCCTTTCGACGGGCGATTAATCAAGCCCATTTATGCCTGGGTTTTCCCGGAATCCCCTATCAACATCCCCGAAAATATGACTTGCTGCTTTTAAACACGATTTTAGGCGGGGGAATGGGATCGCGGCTGTTTCAAAACATCCGGGAAAAACATGGCATTGCCTACGGCATCTATTCGTTTCTGGATTTCTATGTTGACAGCGGTTTAATGGCTGTGTACCTGGGCACTGATCCCAAGAATTTTGACAAGGCTCAACGGCTGATCCATGATGAATTAAACCGGCTAACCCGGGAGAATGTGACCCGACAGGAACTAACGGACGCCAAATCACATTTGAAGGGCAACCTCGTTTTGGGCTTGGAAAGCAGCGTGGCGCGGATGAACCGGCTGGCAATCATGGAGATTTATTTGAATGAATTTTTGCCGATCGATACGATTATGCAGCGCGTTGATGATGTAACCCGCGAATCCCTGAGCGACACAGCCCGGCAGGTTTTTTCGGATGAAAAATTGCTGAATGTTTCGCTGGTACCATCGAATTCATTTGAAATTGAAAAAACGTGTTCGTAAATTGCAATCGCTTGAAAAATCGGAACAAATTCACGGGTTGCGGAGTCGGTAATGATTTTTGGAATACCAATGGAAATACGCGATAACGAGTATCGGGTCGGCGCGGTGCCGTTTTTGGTCGAAGCGCTTGTCAAGCGCGGTCACCAGGTGCTGGTTGAAACCAACGCCGGTGATAAGAGCCACTACAGTGATGAGGATTATGAAAACTCTGGCGCTGTAATTGTGCCGTCACCGGAAAAACTCTACGGCAAAGCGAGCACATTTTAAAAGTTCGATCACCGAAGCCGGTGGAATATGATCTGATAAAGCCGCATCATACTGTCCTTGCTTTCTTTAATTTTTTTAATCATCTGGAAATGACGCGGTCTTTGATGGCAAGAGGATGTAGCTGCTTTGCTTATGAATTGCTCAAAACAAAAGACAATCATCGACCGATTTTAAATGTGGACCGAACGATTGCCGGACAACTGGCCGTGCAGCAGGGCGCTTATTATTTGGAATGTCAAAATGGGGGAAGAGGCGTTCTTATTGGCGAAGCGCTAGGTGTTTCACCGGCGCGGGTCGTTGTGATCGGCGCAAACGCAGCCGGTGTGGCCGCCGCAAATTATGCGGCCCGCAGCGGCGCCAGTGTTCATTTACTTGATGAAGATCCGGCGCTTTTGGAGAACATTCGCGAAAAACTGCCGGCAAACGTTAACACACTGATCAACCACGAACAGAATTTAAAAAAGATACTCCCGGCGACGGATTTGCTCATCAGCGCAACTCAGCAAGTCGAAAACAAGACTTACGAAATTATTTCCGAAGCGGCGGTAAAAACATTGCCGGAGGGCGCGGTCATTATCGATTTGGATATCGAAAATGGCGGCAGCATCGCAACGTGTACTCCCACAAAATTTGAAAATCCCACCTTTGTAAAACATGGCGTAATTCATTACTGCGTGCCCAATCTGCCCGGGTCCGTGCCCGCGTCCGCGTCCGAGGCGCTCAGCAGCGCTTTGTTGCCGTATATGCTTCGTTTTATCGATACATCACCGACGTCGGTGTTTCAAGAAGATGACGAATTCCGCAGCGGGTTGGTTGTCTTTGAAGGGCGCATCGTCAATGAAGCGCTGGCAAAAAAACTCGATGTTCAGTATTACGATATCAGGGAACATCGTGCCTGATTTTCGCTCGCCATCCGAAATTCACCGCATTTTAGCCAAAACGCCCATTTTGATGTACCACAAAATCGATCCAAGACTGGAATTCGGGATCAACGCGCTATCGCCGTCGCGCTTTAAAATGCATGTTGACTGGCTTCGCGGCCAGGGGTTTCACGCCATCACTTTTTCGGATATTTTATCAAACCGGGCATTACCGGAAAAACCCGTGATCATCACATTTGATGACGCGTATGAATCGGTTTATCACCATGCGTTTCCGATTCTTTCCGCCGCGGGTTTTCGCGCAACGGTTTATGTCATCACGAATTACATCGGCAAGCTGAATACCTGGGATATGAACCTGGGCGGCATCTGTTTTCGCCACATGACCGCGCAACAGTTAACCGAAATCAGTAAAAAAGGATGGGAAATCGGCAGCCATACCTGCACCCACCGGGCGTTGACGCGTTTGAATGATTCACAATTAAAACATGAATTTAAAAAATCATTTCAACAATTATCCGCGCTCGCCAAGGGCCCGGTCATCAGCGTTGCCTACCCGTTTGGAATGCAGAACGGGCCGGTTCGGCAAGCCGCGAAATCCGCCGGTTACACATTCGCCTGCGGGAGCATTCGCGGGACAACGACTCAAAATTTGTTCAGCCTTTGTCGAATACCGGTGTATCAATTTGAAAATGTGAGCGCGCTTAAACGCAAAATGCAGGCAAATTTGCCCGCACTGGAAAAAATAAAACTTTCAATTCTCGGTTTTCCCGCTCAACTTACCCCGGTTTACCAGCGATTATTTAAACCGGAATTATTTTTTGATCTTTAATGGCTTCAAACGTTTATTTTACGGTTGAGCATTCGCTGTTTATCACAAGCAATGAAATCACAGGAGATAGCATGGCGCCATTCGATGATGGAAGTCACGCCGGTATCCAAAAGCCGCGAAGAAAATTATATTATTCCTTAAAACAAGTGTCTGAAATGCTGGAAATAACCCCGCCCGTGATCAAAGGCTGGGAAAAACATTTCCCGGAAATCAAACCCGTTAGAAACCGGGCCGGCAACCGGTATTATACGGATAAGGATATCCATCTTTTGTTATACATCAAGGAATTGCTGATGGACAAAAAGTTGGATATTTCCGCCGCGAAGCCTGCTTTTACGGACTATTTGCAAGAACTTGATGTGAAAGAACAAATCAAGCTCAGGCAGGTTTTGGGTGAAATAAAAATGGAAATCGGCGAAATTTTGCAGCTATTTGAACCGTAATCGCGATATGTCAAATTACGCTTGATTTCCCAAAACGCATGTCATATATTTTTCCGCTTTTAACGGAGCGTGGCGCAGCCTGGATAGCGCACTACCTTGGGGTGGTAGGGGTCGCTGGTTCAAATCCAGTCGCTCCGACGGTAAAAGGGGAATCAACTGCGATTCCCCTTTTTATTTGATGATAACAGCTACGTTCAAAGGGATAGGGGTTCGACATTAATGGATTCAATCCATTCCACGCAATACGGCATACTTATCCCAATTTATAACGCTGGAAATTTATTTGAGACCTTGCTTTCCCGGCTCCGGAAGGTTGTTGTTTCCGATGCAAGCAGAAAATACACACTGCTGTTGGTTGACGACGGCTCAACGCCGCCCCTTCGTGAGATCAAAATGCCCGGCATAAAAATTCAACAACTTCGCCATGAAAAAAACCGCGGCAAAGGCGCTGCGTTGACCGGCGGATTTTCATATTTGTTAAAAAATACAACCGTCGATGCGATTATCACATTGGATGCGGATTTGCAACATCCGCCGGAAAAAATCCCCGATCTGATCGCAGCTTTTGAAGAGGGAAGCGGCGAAATTGTCATCGGAAGCCGCGAGCGCGATCCCCAAAAGATGCCGCTTCATCGCATTTTATCAAATTTTCTGACCAGTAAAATCATTAGCGCAATGATTGGGCAACCCGTGGCCGACAGCCAAAGCGGTTTTCGTTTATATTCGCGAAAAGTCCTGGAAAACACCGCCGCCGCGGAAAAACGTTTTCATTTTGAAAGCGAATTTTTGATTCGCAGCGGATGGAAAGGTTTTCGCATCGCGGCTGTGCCAATCCCGACAATTTACAACGGTTCGGCCAGTGCGATTCGGAATTTGCCGGACACGATCAATTTTATAACCGTAGTCATCAAATTATTAATTGCGAGGATTCGCGGAAATGTATAAACGACGCCGGGATGAAATGGTGCAAAAATATGTCATTGGCGCGGGAATTACAGACCAGCGGGTTATTGAGGCCATGCGGATTGTACCGCGACATTTATTTGTGGAGCCGGCCATGCGTCACCAGGCTTATAAAGACAAATCGCTGCCGATCGGGTTTGGCCAAACCATCTCCAAGCCGACCACGGTTGCCAGCATGTCGCAGCTTTTGGCGTTGACCGGAAAAGAGAAAATTCTGGAAATCGGGGCCGGCAGCGGATACCAAGCCGCCGTGCTTGCCCAAATGGGCGTGAAAGTTTATTCGATCGAACGCATCCCGGAGCTGGCCCGGCGAACCCAACAGTTGTTTGATCAATTGGGATATTACACCATTGGCATTCGCATCGGAGACGGTTGGGTCGGGTGGAATAAACATGCGCCG
>CAYVDX010000054.1:0-11545 GCA_964450485.1 uncultured Calditrichaceae bacterium | reverse complement strand
ACCGAAAAGTCAAAAAGCGTGAAAAACTGGGTGAAAAACGCGTCCGGGAATTAGCTACATTTATGGGCATTGCCGCGGTGCTCTTCGATTGGAGAGATATCGATTATGACTTCGGACGCGGCGTATTTAAAGGGGATGTTCGAAGCCGTTGTTTTTGGAATACCAGCGGATATCGCACCGATGTGCTGGTTGACGAAACCGGTCGGATTGTGATTCACCAGGGCGCGGAACCGGACCCGTATTACGTCACTGAAAAGCACGGTCATCAATTGTGAATATTTGGGCGGATTCAATCCGCCCCTGCAAGGATACCATTATATTACTAAAAAAAAAGCATCAAAAGGTAACGACGAATAGATGGTTTCGGCCGACAGCGCCTGTCTCTCAAGTTCGTAATAATCATCGTGTAAAACGGTGTTTGTGACAGTTAAGATTGCTGCCAAAAAACACCGTTTTCTATTTAAAAACGCCGCTTCCCGCATCGCAGCACGCCGCTTCCGTTTTTGAAAGTCTTCTTGTTAAAAACCTTGTTTTTTAGGGAAAAAATCACAATACTTTTCTCACGTAAAAAACGAAATTTAATCTTTTTCAGGAGAGAAGTTTATGCGATTATTTCCGGGGATTACGTTTAGCGTTCTGTTGTTATGCATCTCAAGCTTGCACCCACAGGCAAAATATTTGCAATCCGGCCCCCTGGTGGGTTATTCGGAAATGATGGAAGTGATGCTCTGGGTGCAAACCAATGCGCCGGCGTCTGTAAAAATCAACTATTTTGAGAAGGGCACAACCACGCCTGCCTGGTGGACGAATGACGTTCACACGGAAAAAGCCACTGCGTTCACCGCGAAATTGATCGCGGATCAAGTCGTTCCGGGAAAAATTTACGAATACAAGCTTTATATCAACGGAAAAGAAGTTCGGCGGAATTATCCCTTGAAATTCCAGACTCAAAAACTCTGGCAATGGCGGGAAGATCCGCCGCCGTTCTCGTTTGCCATCGGCAGTTGCGCGTACGTCAACGATCCGCCCTACGATCGCCCCGGCAAGCCGTACGGCGCAAATTACGAAATATTTACATCGATTTACGAAAAACACCCGGATTTCATGGTTTGGATGGGCGACAATGTGTACATGCGCGAAGTGGATTGGTATAGCCGAACCGGTATTTTTTATCGCTACACCCACACCCGTTCGCTGCCGGAATTGCAGCCGCTGTGGGGGTCGGTGCATCATTACGCGACCTGGGATGATCACGATTTTGGGCCAAACAACAGCGACCGCAGCTTCCGCCAAAAACAGACCACATTGGAAGCATTCAAGCTGTTTTGGCCGAATCCGACATTTGGCACCGAAGATTTTTCCGGCGTGGCCACCATGTTTCAATGGGCGGATGTGGATTTTTTCCTGCTGGATAATCGCTTTCACCGCAGCCCGGATTTTCGCACGACCGGCGAGCGCACCATTTTGGGCAAGGCGCAAATTCAATGGTTGATTGACGGTTTAAAAACCAGCCGAGCGCCCTTTAAGTTCGTGGTGATGGGCGGGCAATTTCTCAACAACGTGGATCGCTTTGAGAACTATTCCATCATGCCGGCGGAGCGAGAGCAAATTTTAAACACGATTTCACAGGAACGCATTCCCGGCGTGATGTTTTTCAGCAGCGACCGGCATCACACCAAGCTTTCCAAAAAAAGCCGTTATAACGATTATCCCATTTACGATTTGACCATTTCTCCGTTTACCGCCGGGCCAAACCCTCGCGCCGCGAACGAGAAAAATCTGTATCGCGAAGACAGCACTTTTTACGGCGACCGCAATTTTGCGATTCTGAATGTGAGCGGCCCGCGCAACGAACGGGTGTTGAAAATTACGGTTTACAATGTCGCAGGGGAAGAAGTGTGGAACCGCGAAATTTTAGCGAAGGATTTGCGATAGCGATTAAAAAACGGTTGGAAACAACAAATGGCCCATGCGTTTTCTCGCATTCTCCGGCGGAAAAATATGCGCCAAAAATTTGTTTCGAGCGCGAATGTTCTTCGATTTGCCCGCATTCAGGGGAACAAACGAGCGGCGACGCCACGTTAGAATATCGATAGAAGTGTCTGTTTAATGTGCTTTTAGCGGTTTTGAGTGAATAAACGCTTGATCCGCGCGGCGACGTATGTTAAGTTCGATAAATTTTAGGCGTTTTGTTTCTTTCAACATTAATTCGATGTTCGGGCGATTATTGTTTTCTGTTTACACACTAATCTTTTAAAAAATCGTTTCATTATGTTCAGACCCCACATTTTGATCACACTATTGATTTTTGCCGCATTTCTCTTCGCAGTCAATCCGCTGACTGCGCAATCATCGCGAGATTTTTCGCCATCGGACCCAGGCCTCACGGTGTTCCGTTCAAACAGCGCACACAGCGTCCGCGTTCCGTTGAAAAGCAAGCATGAGACCGCTTTTGTCAACGCCCGCGAATTAGCCGAGGCCTTGAATTACAACACCTATTTTAATGATGAAAAGAAAAAGTTAGTGCTTTACCTGCCGCAAAATAAAGTCATTCTCACCGGAAATAATCCCTTTGTGATCATCGACGGCAAAACGCTGCAAATTCCCATTTTCACGCTGCTGGATGGCAACGATATTTACGTACCGCTGGTTTACTTGGCGCCGCTGATCAATCGGTACGCCAACATAAACCTCAATTATGACAATGCCCGGCAAGTGCTGCGCATCGGCGAGGGACGCTACAATGTCGCCGGCGTTGACGTTGACGCCAAGGAGAACGGCGTTGTGATTCGCATCCGCACCTCCAAAGTGTTTAAAAAAGGTGAAATGACCGTGGACATGCGCTACAATTGGATGCATGTCGATTTGTACGGCGGCAACGCGGATACGGAATTGATCGCCAAAACCCCTGCCGCCGGGCCGGTGCGGGAAGTAAAAGCGTTTCAATTTGAAAAACTGCTTTCCGTGGCATTTCGGCTGTCGAAGGAACCGCTTTCCAAAGAAATTTACCAGGATGAATCCGCCGGGGAAGTGGTGGTGATTTTGCGTTACAAGGAACAAATTGCAGCGACGGCGCCGTCGAAAAAAGCTGAAATCGAGCCGCCCATTCTCGAAAATGATACCTCGTTAAACGAAAGCAATTCAGATATTCAAAAACAGCTTGAGCAGGAACGCAAACGCTGGCTCATCGATACGATTGTGATTGATCCGGGTCACGGCGGCAAGGATCCGGGCGCGCTCGGCGTTGACGGCTTGAAAGAAAAAGACGTGGTGCTGGCCATTGCGTTGAAGCTTGGCAACCTGATCAAAAAACGGATGCCCGGCGTAAAAGTGATTTACACGCGCAAGAATGATACGTTTGTCGAACTGCGCCGGCGCACCCAAATTGCCAATGAAAACAAAGCCAAGGTATTTATCAGCATTCATGCCAACGCCAATAAAAACAGCCGGGCCGGTGGTTTTGAAACATACTTATTGGGGCCGAACAAAGGCGATAAAGCCAGCAATGTTGCATCACGGGAAAATGCGGTGATCAAATTTGAATCGCCCGACAACCAAAGGCATTACAAAGGCATTAATGTGATTTTGGCGGGATTGGCCCAAACGGCGTTTATGCGTCAAAGCGAGCATTTAGCGGATAATGTTCAAAAAGAGATGAGCAAGCGGCTGCGCAGTCTGAACATCAAAACACGCGGCGTCAAACAGGCCGGGTTTTGGGTGATGGTCGGCGCATCCATGCCCAGCGTTTTGATCGAAACCGGGTTTGTCACCAACAAATATGACGCGCGCATTCTCAAAACCGCCGGTCACCAGCAAAAGGTTGCCGAAGGCATTTTCTCGGGCTTGCAGCAGTTTGTGAAGGATTACGAAAGCGCGATATAAAGAATCCCGTTGGTTGCCCCTCGTGCAACAAACACTAAGTTCTTGCGCCCCTTTGTCATGCCCGAGTGTCTCTATCGGGCATCCACACTGCTAAAACTTAATAGATTCCCGATAATCCCGGAAAGGAGGCTGTTGCAGATTCCTCAAAATCGTTCTAAAAGCCGTTGAAACGGCTAAATTTCTATTTGTTTCTTATTGACACCGGGCTTAAAGCCCGGTGTTAATGAGAAATTTGACGATATTGGAACCGTTTCAACGGTTTCCCAACGAATCCGCAACAGCCTCAAAGCCGGGACGGGAATGACCAGGAGAAAGGGTTCAACAACTTAATGCGAGATGCACTCGTTCAAAGCTCCTGCTTTGAATGTTGTTTTACGAGAAGCTCCTGCTTCGATTTCATTTTTATAAAAAAATCCGGACGCAATCTAAAAATTCGCCATCGCGAAACAATTTTTCCGGTTTTCCCGGTAAAGTTTGGTTATCTTGAGATAGATGAAATCATTCAAATCGAGGTAAAATAGAAATGGAAGCCATTAAAATCGATACCACTGAAGACAAGTTTATTATCACAATCGATAAAGATTCTGTGGACGCTGATTTTATTTATGCGCTTTTAGATCGTTATCGAATTGAACAACTCATCAAAAAGGCAGAATTTGATGAAGAAAAATTAATGATGCTCGCGAAAGAAATAAAAGTCGATGGGTGGGAAAAGAATAAAGATAAAATTTTAAACAAAACAAAATGACCCACATTGTTATAGATACCAATAAAATTTTTTCGATGCTTATTTTGGAAAATTCAATTATTAGATTCTGTACCGGACATTTTTTTAAAATGATCGGTAATATGTCACTCCTACGGCGTTTCTTTGTCCTGGGGCGGCGATATGGCTATAAATATATCACCGCTACGCGGTTTATTCGAAAATTTCGATACGGAAAACCCCGTCAGGGGTGCAATATTTATCGCAAATCACCGCCAATCAGTCCGAATCAACCCCGTTAGGGGTGATATATTAAAATGTGTCCGGTACTGAATTATTAGAGAGAATTTTCTTGGCAGTGAACATCGATTTATGCGCCAAACTACATTTTTGTGGAAATTTTTGAAAAAAAAGATAAACTTGTAAAGAATTCTAAATTAAGTGAAAATGAAATCATTGAGTTATTACAAAAAATTCTCAGGAAAATACATTTTATAAACCCAGACAATTTATCGGAAGAAAATGTTAGGCAGGCTTATCAGCCTTGTTTGTTAGCGGTCTTTAACAGCCAACCGTTTTACAAACCGGATGTAAAAACCAGTACCCCTTGACAAACAACTTTTTTTCCTCGTTATTTTGTCGATATATTTGGGGAACTGTCGGGGCAGTTACCGGATTAAACAAGAAGTGCTTGAAAGAAGATGATTTATCATAGAAAGAGGTTGTAATGACATTCAAAAAAATGGCGTCGGCACTCTGCCTGACAATGCTTACGTTACCGGTATTTTCGCAATCCGCCGGCACGACCGTATTTGAATTTTTAAAAACGCAATACAGCGCGCGCGGTGCGGCGCTTGCCAATAATCTCGTCGCCGTTCCCGGCGACCTAAACGCGATGTTTTATAATCCGGCGGTGTTAGCGGGGATCGAAAAATCCCAATGGACCATCAACTATGTGGATCATTTGTTGGATTTCCAGGGGGGGCAGTTTGCCTTTGGCAAACACAAAGACCGTTTTGGCACCCTCGCCATTGGCTTGATTTACTTCAACTATGGCGATTTTGAAGAGACCAACCAGTTCGGGGAACAGACCGGGCGTAATTTTGGGGCGTCCGAATTTGCCCTGGCCGGCGGTATTTCCAATGTCCTCGGCGAAGGCTTTACTTATGGCGTCAATTTCAAATGGGTTTATTCTTCATTAGATACATACAATGCTTCCGGGCTGGCATTTGATGGCGGCATTATTTATTCACCATCCTATATTTCCGATTTTCAATTTGGCGTTTCCGTGGCAAACCTCGGCTTTGTGATGAGTCATTACACCCAAAACGGCGATGAAAAGCTGCCCATTTTTTTGCGGGTCGGGTTTGCCAAAAAGCTGGAACATTTGCCGCTGATGTTCACCGCATCATTAAATGATTTGACACTGGACACCGGAGATAACATTGATATTCTTAAGCGTTTTAGCGTCGCCGGCGAATTCGAGCTCAACGAAGCCGTCCGGTTTCGCATCGGGTATGACAACGGCGTTAACCAGAGCGTGAAATCACTCGGCGCGCGCAGCTTTGGCGGACTTTCCGCCGGCATCGGTGTAAACTACAAAAAATTTCGCCTGGATTATGCCTTCTCCAACTACGGCGATTTGGGCAAACAAAACCGCCTGGGAATTACCGGCGGATTGTAGGCATTGAAAAATGAAGATTGCTAAATGTCCGTTGTCCGCCGTACCGGGTCATTAGACTTTTGGTTGAGTACCTAATTCGCAACTCCCCCACGTTCCACTCGGGCGAATGCAATTCGCCGCTGCGCTTCTCGCCTTTCAAATCTCCGAAGATTTGATCCCGATTTTTTTCCGGGGAAGGAAATGTTTTTATCGAGATCGCTTTTCGTCCTTATCTTGCCCGTTAAAAAATTTACTTGAATTTAAAGCGGTTTTTGGTTAGATAAATACCTCTGAACCACGAAGGGAGATTGCTGTTTCTTGAATCCGACCACAGAAAAACTTGCTGAGCTATACCGCGTTTATCAGGCAGGCGAAAAGAACGGACTGGAAAATCTTTGTAAAGCATTGGAAGGCGTGATGCGCGGGTATTTTCGCGCGAAGTTTTCCGATGCCTCGCTGGTGGACGACCTCTGCCAGGAGACCTACCTGCGGCTGCTTAATAATTTACCCGCCCTCAAGGAACCCATGAAATTGAAAAATTTTGTGCTGAAAGTCTCCTACCACGTAATGCAGGATCATTTTCGGGAAAGATATCACCGGCAGGAGGAATTTTCACCCACGGATGTCGCCGGCGCGGACAGGGACCCTACTTTTACAGAAAATATTTATTCCCATACCCCCATGGCGAATATTCCGGAAAAAATGGACATGAAAAAAGCGCTGGCCGGGTTGCCGGACAAAACCCGCCAAATACTCCTGCTCCGAGCTGACGGCTACAAATTCGAGGAAATTGCCGAAGAAATCGGGATTTCGAAGAGCGGCGTGAAGATGCAGGCAAGGCGCGGCATGGAAAAATTAAAAAATTTATTAATCAATGTGACTTTTTGGTGGATTTTTACGACATACTTATTGAAGACAATAATAAAGTGAAGAGACGCCATGAAAAAGTGTAAATATTTTGAAGACTTAATGTTCGATGCGAACACCCTCGATGCCGGGACCCGGCGGGAATTAGAAGCACATTTGCAGGCTTGCAGCCATTGCCGCAAAGTGTTCGACGAAAATCGCGCCATTTTTGCCGTCCTGCAAGCCGAAGTAAACACGATGCATGTTGACGCGCGGGAATTGGAACGCTACGCCGATTACCTGTTGACGCCGGACGAGCCGGATTTCAGCGGCGAATTCTTGTCGCTAAAAGAACTCGAACAAATTAGGGCGCATGTTTCCAGCTGCCAAAAATGCGAGAAGCATGTGGACGAAATGTTACAGGAACTCCGGGCATTGGACGTTTATTTAGCGGACGCCGGGATTCCAAACATCATCGTTGGTGAAAGGGCGATTGAGACAACCCTCGGAGACGCCAAAGCGCGGCCGCGAACGCTGGCGGGGGAGCGGTCCGCTTTGGTAAATTTCTGGCAAAAATTGATGACAGTATTAACCGCCAAGCCCTATTTGATTCCCGCTGCCGGCGTTGCCATCATCGCGCTTTTGGTGATGATTCATCCCTTCAGCGGCAACGACATTGGGTATGCCGGGCTGGCGGCCTTGGATCAACCCCGGTTTTCTTACCTGACGCGCGGCAATAGAAACCATGATCTGCAATCAGGGCTTCAAAGCCTGAATAATGCAAGCTACGACAATGCGATTCATCATATTGAACGATTTCTCGCTGCAAATCCGGAAAGTGAAAATGTTGCTTACGCGCGCTATCTTTGCGGCGTGGCATATTTGTACGCAGCAAAAGAAAGCGGGGCCAACGCCCAGCTAAGTCTCGCCATTTCAAACCTTAAAGAAACAGCTTCAACCACCAAGAACCTGCGGATCAAAGAGGGAGCGGCCTGGTATCTTGGGAAGGCATTCCTGATCAAAAAGGATGCGCGCCAGGCTAAATTATATTTTCAGCAGGTCATTCAACTCAGGGGACGCAAGCACCAGGCCGCCAAAAAAATATTGGCCCGGCTCGAAAAAATCTTGACAAAGTGAAAAAATTTGTGGATAATTACCGGAGGAGGTTCCATAAAAGGGATACTTTGTTGAGACGAATTTCCGGGAGAAGGTGCTTTGCGTTCTCGTTTTTATCCTGTCACACTAATTATTTTTCATGTCTTTACGCATTTTGCTTTTACACAAAATTTGTCCCCGATTGCCCAGGACAGCGCGCTGCAACAGCGTTACGCCCACGCCTTGATGTTACTGGGCGAAGAAAAATACCCTGCTGTTATCTCTGAATTGCAAAGTCTTGTAAACAATTATCCGCAGTTTTACCCGGCATACCGAAAAATCACCGACGCATATCTACTTTCCGAAGACCTTGAAGCTGCCCAAAGCGTATTCCGCAAAATGATTGACGCTGATTCGAGCAACGCCTATGCTTATTACGCACTGGCCCGCATCGATCAGAAGCAAAAAAATTATGATGCCGCGATTGAAAAACTGAAAAAGTGCATCGCATTAAAACCCGATTTTTCAGAGGCTTACAGCGTGCAAGGCGGACTTCCGGAGGCCTTTCACGCCAAAAAAGACCTGGCAGCCGGTAAACAATTTTTCCGGGGATTGATTATGAAAATGCCGGAGAATGCCTTTGGATACTATGGCCTGGGGCGGCTTTTTGCTTTTGAAAACGATTGGGAAAACGCTGAAAAATTTCTCAAAAAATCCATTTCCCTGAAACCCGTGCAGGAATTTTCATACAGCATTTTGCAATATGTTTATGAGACGCAGGGTAATTATAAAAAAGGCATTGAAAACGGTCGCCAATTCTTAAACGCCGCCATCCAGCTAAAGGATTTTGAAGTGATCGCCTATGCCCTGACGCGGTTGGGCGGCATGCAATTCCGGTTGGGCGACTTGCGAAAAGCACTTGAAAACATGGTAAAAAGCCTGACGATTGCCCGAAAAATCGGGGCAAAAAAACGCGAGGGCATGGCGCTGTTGAACATCGGCGCCATCCAGGCCACCCTGGGGAATTATGAAAAGGCGGTGGAATATTTTGAAAAATCGCTGGGGTTGCTGCAAAAGATCGGGGCAAAGCGTTCGGAAATTCGCACGCTGATGAATATCGGGCTGCTGAATAAGGATATGAAGCAATACCCGGCGGCGTTTGAGTATTTTTCAAAAGCATTGGACAAAGCCGGGGACAACGCCTATGCCAATGAGCGGGGACTGATTTTTAACGGTATGGGCGAAGCTTACGCCGCGTTGAAGGCGTATGAAAAAGCGCGGGTATATTACCACAAAAGCCGGACGATTTTTGAAGAATTAAATGATAAATTTAACCAGGGATATATATCCGGAAAAATCGCCGATTTGGACTACGCCCGCGGGAATTATGAAAAGGCGCTGACCGGTTACCAGAAAGCGCTGCAAATTGGAGAGGAGCTCCAGGGGTCACAGATTATTTGGGAAGCGCACGCCGGCCTGGGTGCATGTTTTGAAAAACTCGATAACGCCGGGGCGGCGATTGCAAACTATCAAAACGCCATTGCCAACTACGATTCGATTCGTCAGGACCTCGATATTGAGTCGCTGACCAGCAGCTTTTTAAACGATAAATACGAAGTGTATCCTTCGCTAATACAACTTTTAGCACAGCAGCAGCAATACGCCGCGGCGTTTGATTACCTGGAACGCTACAAAGCGAAAACAATGCTGCAAATTCTTTCCGGCGGAAGATTTTTGCTGGAAAGCGCCTTGCCGGATTCAGTGCGCTATGCGCTGGTTGAAAATCGCGATCAATTGGCGGACGCTCACGCCCAACGCGCGGCGGAATTAGCAAAACCGGCGGACGCCAGGGATGAGCAGCGATTGCTGAATTTAGACCGGCAAATAACGGATTTGCAGCTCAAAAAATCCGCCCTGATCGAGTGGGTTAAAAGAAATTTTAGCGCATATTACCAGCTCACAACAGCGGGGCAGGTCAACCTGCGGAAATTGCAAAACGACATTTTAACGCCCGGACAATTACTGCTGGAATACGTGGTTGGCCCGGAAAAAACCTCGGTTTTTGCAATCACCCGCGATACGCTTTTGTATCGCGCCATTCCGGTTGCCAGGGATTCGCTGGTGAAAAAGCTGGGCAAAATGAGCGCGATTTTTCATGCGGATGCATCGCGGGGGGCGTCGCGGCTTTTCAGCGCGGAACAGGCCGATTTTAGCATTGCGCCGGCGTTTTCGCTTTATGAAATGCTGCTAAAGCCCTTCCAAAACCTCTGGCAACAAAGCGACGAACTGATCATCGCGCCGGATGATTTTCTCAATTACCTGCCCTTTGAAGCGCTGGTCATTGATACGACAGCCGTGCAAAATCGCTATGATTTTGCCCACGCAAAATTTTTGATCGAGACGGCCAACATTCGCTATTCGCCGGCGGCCAGTCTGCTTGACCCGGCGCTGAAACGCGATCATCATCCCCGGAAAAGCGTGCTGGCAATGGGTAACCCGGATTTTCAAACGCCCGGCGGACCCGCGCAAACAAACAGGGGAAACATTTTTTTACCCCTGCCGCACTCGGAAGCGGAAGTTAAATCCATCGGAGCGCTGCTGCCGTTTGATGAAAAAGATATCCGCACCGGCAAAGCAGCCAGCGAAACGGTGTTTAAGCGGGAAGCGTCGGAATTCCGGGTGCTTCACCTGGCCAGCCATTTTGAGATCAATGACGTTGATCCGCTTTATTCGCGCGTGGTGCTTTCCCAAAGCGATAATTCCGGCGAAGACGGTTTTCTTTACACCTACGAAGTATTCGGCTTACAATTGAATGCCGATTTGGTGACCCTGAGCGCCTGCAACACAGCCCTGGGAAAAATGAGCAAGGGCGAGGGTTTGATCGGGATTAGCCGGGCGTTTCTCTATTCCGGCGTGCCGGGCATGATACTGAGCTTGTGGAGCGTCGATGATGAAGCCGCGAACCAGGTCATGGAAAATTTTTACCGTTATCTTCAAAGCGGAGTGCGAAAAGATAAAGCGCTGCGGCAAGCCAAGCTGGACTATTTAAAAACGAGTAACAATGCACGCAGGGATCCGTTTTTTTGGGCGCCGTTTATCCTGGTTGGCGACGCCGCGCCGATTCCCCTGCCGGCCGGCTATCCGTTGGGGATGTTCATCGCTGTTGGCGTTGTTGGCGTCATTATGTTGATCGGTGGATTTTTGTTTTGGCGGCGGAAGCAGAGCGTGGTAATGAAGGTTGAAGGAGGCAAATGAATGTTTGTCAAAGGGTTATAACCGGTATTTATAAAGTTCAGTGTATTTGTGTAGCGCCAAGAAATTGAAAGCACACTATTGTTCGAGATAATTTCTGG